>NZ_JBGFFG010000001.1:0-27117 GCF_056175765.1 Pseudoxanthomonas sp. LjRoot204_2
GACAGTAGGAAACCCGAGGAGGCGTTGACCGACGCTTGGCTGGAAGGCGGGCCCGGCGCCGTCGCGATCGGCCGCAACGTGGACCGGCTGCTCGACGCGGTACGCCGCCACCTCGACATGGACGTGGCCTTCGTCAGCGAATTCCATGGCAGCCACCGTGTCTTCCGCCATGTCGCCACCCGACTCGACCGCGCGCCCATCCGGCCCGGCGATTCCAGCCCGCTGGACGAGGGCTACTGCATGCGCGTGGTCGAAGGGAGCATCCCGCAGCTCATCCCCGATAYGGCGGCAATCCCCGCGCTGGAATGCATCCCCGAAACACAGCACGTGCCGATCGGCGCGCACATCAGCGTGCCCATCCGGCTGCGCGACGGACGCGTCTACGGCACGTTCTGCTGCTTCAGCCTGGCGCCCAGCCTGTCGCTCGGCGAGCGCGACCTGCACATGATGCGCGCGTTCGCGGACCTGCTCGCCTACCAGATCGACGGCGACCTGCATRCCGTCCAAGAGCATGAAGAGAAGGTGGCGCGCATCACCTCCGTGCTGGAACTCGGCCAGCCGCACATGGTGTACCAGCCGATCTACCGCAGCAGCACGCGCAGGATCGTCGGCGTGGAGTGCCTGTCTCGCTTCCTGCTGGAACCGCAGCGCACGCCCGACGTGTGGTTCGCCGAAGCCCGCGCCATCGGCCTCGGCGTCAGGCTGGAACTCAATGCCATCCTGTCCGCGCTGGACGGCCTGCGCGAGGTCAGCGGCGATTTCTATGTCGCGCTGAATGTCTCGCCGCAGACCCTCGTCAGTGGCGGCATCGACGGCTACATCGACGACCTGGATCCACGGCGCGTGGTGCTGGAGATCACCGAGCACTCGCTGGTCGACGACTATGCGTTGCTCAACGAACGGCTGGCGCCGTTGCGCGAGGCCGGCGTGCGCATCGCCGTGGACGATGCCGGCGCCGGCTACGCCAGCATGCGGCACGTGCTCGCGATCCATCCGGACATCATCAAGCTGGACCTGAGCCTGACGCGCGGGATCGACCACGATTCGCCGCGTCGCGCACTCGCTGCCGCCCTGATCGAATTCGCCCGCCAGACGCAGTCGCACGTGGTGGCCGAAGGCGTGGAGACCGCCTCCGAACTGGACGCCCTGCGCGCGCTCGGCGTCGACGACGTGCAGGGCTACCACCTGGCGCGCCCGCTCGAGGCCGACGCACTGGCCCGCCGGATCGCGGCCGAGCGCCGGCGCTACTGAGGCATGCCCGCGACCTGCGATGATGCGCCCCGACCTCTCCGTTCCGCCGCCATGAAGACCTACCTCCTCGCCGACGGCCTGCCGGTGTCCCGCATCGCCTACGGCTGCATGCACCTCAGCCGTGCCTGGGACGCCACCCCGGTCACCGCCGACGAGCGCCGGCAGGCGCAGCGCCTGGTCGAAACCGCGCTGTCGCACGGCATCACGCTGTTCGACCACGCCGACATCTACGCCCGCGGCAAGTCCGAGCAGGTATTCGGCGACGTGCTGCGCGCGTCGCCCGGCCTGCGCGGTCGGATGGTGCTGCAATCCAAGTGCGGCATCCGCTTTGCCGAGGATCCCGCCGGCACGCCGGGCCGCTACGATTTCAGCCATGCCCACATCACCGCGTCGGTGGAAGGCAGCCTGTCACGCCTTGGCGTGGACCATCTCGACGTGCTGCTGCTGCACCGTCCGGACGCCCTGGTCGAGCCGGAGGAGGTCGCGCGCGCCTTCGACGACCTGCAGGCCGCCGGCAAGGTGCGGCATTTCGGCGTGAGCAACCATACGCCGTGGCAGATCGACCTGCTGCGGCGCCATGTGCGGCAACCCCTGGTCGCCAACCAGGTGGAACTCAGCCTGCTCCACCATCACCTGATCGACGACGGCGTGGTCGCCAACACCACCGGCCATGTCCATGCCTCCGCCGCCGGCACGCTGGACCACTGCCGCTTGCACGGCGTCCGCGTGCAGGCCTGGTCGCCCTTGGCGGGCGGCAGGCTGGCGACGACGTCGGCGTTTGCCGATCCCGTCATCCACGCGACATCGCTGCTGCTGCGGCGGATCGCGGAAGACAAAGGCGTGGCGCCCGAGGCGATCCAGATCGCCTGGCTGCTGCGGCACCCTGCCGGCATCCAGCCGATCATCGGCACGACGGATCCCGTCAGGCTCGGCGCGTGCGCGGCCGCAGACGACGTCGTGCTGACGCGGGAAGAGTGGTATGCGCTGTTCACCGCGGCACGCGGCGAGCGGGTTCCCTGACGCACAGTGCAACCCCACCATGCGGTATTGCGAGCCGCTTCATTCCGGGACGCCCATGTCACACACCGCCATCAATCTGAAGGACAAGCTGTCCCGCTTCTCCGAGCATTGGTCTCCGCGCGTCATCGCCGAAATGAACGACTACCAGTTCAAGCTCGCCAAGGTGAAGGGCGAATTCGTCTGGCATGCGCATGCGGACACCGATGAGGTGTTCATCGTGCTCGACGGTGCGCTGACGCTGGAGTTCCGCGACAAGGCGGTAGCGCTGACGACCGGGGAAATGTACGTGGTACCCAGGGGCGTCGAGCACCGGCCCGTGGCCGTCGACGAGTGCAGCATCATGCTGGTGGAACCCCGCGGCGTGGTGAATACGGGCGATGCGGGCGGTGCCTACACGGCGAAGAATGACGTCTGGGTGTAACCGACCGTGCGGATCGCCTCTCCACTACGTGAAAACCCACGCGAGGAGATCTCGGGATGACCAACCTGTACAATGCACGGCACTACCAGACGGCTGTCATCGCGTTTCTCGTGGCGCTGCCCGCCATGGTCGTGCTCGCCCTTGCAGGCCAGCGCAAGGAGTAGGCGGATGGGCACCTGGGGCATCGGTTCCTTCGAAAACGACGACGCGGCGGATTTCATGATCGACGTCCTGGACAGCGGCGACCTGGCGCTTGTCCGCGAAGCACTGGACAACGTGCTGACCTCGACCGAGTACGTGGAAGCATCGGATGCTGTGCTGGCCATCGTGGCCGCCGAGATCGTCGCGGCTGCGGCAGGCCGGCCCACGCTGGCCGCGCAGCAGCAGGACGGCCTGGCTGCCTGGCTCGCCCGCATCCGGCCCACGATCACCGCCGGAATCGCCACGCAAGCGCGGCAGGCGCTCACACGCTTGCTGGGCGACCACTCCGAGCTCCGGGACTTGTGGGAAGAGACCGACGACATCCATGCGTGGCGCGCCGTCGTGACCGAACTGCGCCACCAGCTCGACGCCTGATCCCTGGCATCGTCCGAAGCGCCATGCACCTGTCCCGACGAAAGCGCACGTGGCTGATCCGGCTCGCCCTCACCGCCCTGGCGATGGGAGCCTACCCGGCATTCGTGCTGACCTACACCTGGTCGCACGTTTCGCAGAGCCCGCTGCCTGGCGGGCGGCACGGACCGTTGGATGCCTATCGGCACACGCTGGCAAGCGCGGTGGTCTCGCATACGCTCCACCCGCGGGTCGTGTCGTGGGTCAACGCCGTGATGGAACATCAAGGGAAGCGCTCCAATGCGATGGATATCCACAACAACCTGATCGGAGCCCGGATCGGCGCACGTGCCGTCCGGTTCGCCGAGATCGAACCCAGGGTCGCGCGCAGTGTGGCTGAGGGACGTGTGGATGCCCCCTCGCCGAACCGGACCACCTGGTTGCCGGAAGAGGCGTGGCAGGAAGGCCTCGCCTGGTAAGCATCGCCTGACCCTCCGACGCTCAGGCCGTCATGCGGGCGACCACCCGGCGCACCCGGGGTGCCACCAGCGTGACGGCAAGGAAGGCCACGGGCCAGGTCGTGGCGCAAGTGCGTGCCCAGGTGCCCAGGAAGTCGGGACGCAGGCCCTGGTTGACCAGCAGCACGAACGCGGACAACAGCGACACCATGATCGCGGACAGCAGGGCGCCGAACAGCAACGGAGCGAAACGGACGGGGATACGCATGGGAAGTCTCCGGGAACAGGAAAGGATCAGGCGGGGAACAGCGGACGCAGGAACATGGCCGAGAGGTACAGGCCCGCGCCGAACACGAGGTGGTTGACGAGGCTGTGCAGGCGCGCCCTGCCTGGCTCGGCAGTGCGGGACGCCGCCACGCCCGCACCCATGCCCGGCTGCATCAGCAGGAACGGCGCGGCGACGGTCCCGACCCCGAGCAGCAATGCCGGTAACGGCGTGGGATCGCGCAACCACGCATCGCCCCAGACCACCGGCAGCAACGCGGCGAAGGCGACCCCGGTCAGGTAGTGCGCGACCCAGCCCAATACGCGCTCGCCGCGGACGGGCGGACTGCGGGCAATGGCCTCGTGCCGGAACTGCCCCGCTGCCATGTGGCCCAGCCAGCGTCCCACGCGTCCGTAATCCGCACGCGGCACGCCGAACACGCGCCACCGCAGCAGGCCCCACGCATCCATCGTCACGGTGGCGCCGAGACCGATCAGCACGATGTGGACGGGAAATTCCATGACGTTCTCCGGACGGGATGGCACCGCAGGCTTGTCCCGCAGGGCCGGTGCGCGCAGGATGCGACTTCAAGTCGACTTCAAGTCAAGAGGGCATCCGCATGGACATCGGCGAGGTCGCGAAGCGGTCCGGCGTCCCCGCGTCGGCATTGCGCTACTACGAACAGAAAGGGCTGATCGCCTCGAACGGACGGCAGGGCCTCCGTCGCACGTTCGACCCCGGCGTACTGGAACGCCTTGCGCTGATCGCGCTGGGGCAGACCGCAGGCTTCACGCTGCACGAGATCGCCACCATGTTGGGTCCTGATGGACGACCCGACATCGACCGGCGCAGCCTGCTGGCGAAAGCGCGCGAGATCGATGCCATGATCCACCGTCTGGCTGCGCTGCGTCGTGGCCTGCGGCATGCCGCCGCCTGCCCTGCCCCCGACCACATGGCATGCCCCACGTTCCGGCGCCTCTTGAAGGAGGCCGCCGCCAACGGCCGGCCTGCACGCGCCCCACGCTGATGTCGCGGCGGTCGCCGTCATCGGCCGGTCACGCGTTCGACACACCGGCTACATCTTTCGCGTCCAGCATGCGCAAAACGTGGAGTCGCGCATGCGCTTTGCCATCGTCACCGAGACGTATCCGCCGGAAGTGAACGGCGTGGCCCTGACCGTGCAGGGCCTGGAGGCCGGCCTTCGCCAGCGCGGTCGCGCGGTCTCGCTGGTCCGCCCGCGCCAACCCGGCGACCTGCCGCATGTCGACGACACCCTGCTGGTGCGCGGCGCCAGCCTGCCGCGTTATCCGGGCCTGAAGTTCGGCCTGCCCGCCACGCGCCGCCTGCTGTCGCAGTGGAAGGACGACCCGCCGGATGCGATCTACGTGGCCACGGAAGGTCCGCTGGGATGGTCGGCGTTGCGTGCCGCGCGGCGGCTCGGCATCCCGGTGGCGACCGGCTTCCACACCCGCTTCGACGAATACATGCGCGACTACGGCGTGCGCTTCCTGCAGCACACCGCCCTGCGATGGATGCGCCGCTTCCACAACGGCGCCGACGCGACGCTGGTGCCCACGCGCGAGTTGGCGGACTTCCTGCAGGCGCAGGGGTTCGACCGTGTGGTGCGGCTGGCGCGCGCGGTCGATGCGYGTCACTTCAGCCCGTCCAGGCGCGACGATGCGCTGCGCGCCGCGTGGGGCCTGGGGCCGGATGACCTGGCGGTCATCTATGTCGGCCGCATCGCGGCGGAAAAGAACCTGGACCTGTCGATACGCGCGTTCCGCGCGATCCAGCAGCGGCAACCGACGGCGAAGTTCGTGTGGGTCGGCGACGGTCCGCTGCGCGAGCGACTGTCGCAGGAGCATCCCGACTTCCTGTTCTGCGGCGTGCAGCGCGGGGAAGCGCTGGCTCGGCACTTCGCCAGCGGTGACCTGTTCCTGTTCTCCAGCCACAGCGAAACGTTCGGCAACGTCACGCTGGAGGCGATGGCCAGCGGCGTGCCGACCGTGGCGTTCAACTACGGCGCCGCCCGCGAACACCTGATCGACGGCGTGCACGGCGCGGCGGTGGAGAACGACGAGGATTTCCTGGCCGCCGCACTGCGCCTGGGTGCGGATGCACCGATGCGTCGCGCGCAGGGCAGTTCCGCCAGCCGCGCGATGCGCGGCCTGCATCCTGACCAGGTGGCGGCGGATTTCGATGCATTGCTGACTGGTCTCGCCCTGACACGGAGGAACATCCATGCGTCCGCTGCTGCCGCGTAATGCCTTCATGGGCCGGGACGCCGGCTGGTGCCTGCGCGCCAACCGGTGGGGTGAATGGGCCGGCGTGCGCCGGTTCTTCGCTGTCGTGAGCCGCCTGGGCGACGGCGTGTTCTGGTATGTGCTGATGGCGGCGCTGATCGTCGCCGACGGCATGGACGGCCTGGCGGCCTCTGCCCACCTCGCGGGCACCGGCGTCATCGCACTGACGCTGTACAAGGCATTGAAGCGCTGGACGCGCCGGCCGCGCCCGTTCGCATCCGACGTGCGCATCCGCGCGTGGATCGCGCCGCTGGACGAGTTCAGCTTCCCGTCCGGCCACACGCTGCATGCCGTCGCATTCACCCTTGTTGCACTCGCGCACTACCCGGGCCTGGCGCCGTTGCTGATCCCGTTCGCCGCCTGCGTGGCCGCGTCGCGCGTGGTGTTGGGACTGCATTATCCGAGCGACGTGCTGGCCGCCACGGCCATCGGAACGCTGCTGGCGGGACTGTCGATCTGGATCGTGCCCGGCGTCAGCTTGCTGGGCTAGGGGGACTATCGCTGCGGGTTGAGTCGGCAGTCACGCCAGGCATCGCGAGCACGACCATCTGTTGCAGCAGTGCCCTCGGACGCGACGCTGTTCGTTGGGTGTGCGGAAAAGCATCGCGCCCGAGGGCGCTCCTACAACGACTGGAGTTTGGCGCGCACGAGTGCCGGCCGCAGCTGACCCGCCCAGTCACGATCATTCGCCACCTGCGCGTCCGCACGGCTGCGGTCCAGGGCGTCGAGATCCAGGTCCGCGATCGCCCAGGCCTGGGCGCCGGCGGTCTTCGCCACCACGCCATCGGCAGGCAGGCCGCGATCCATCGGGGCATAGATAGCCGCCTCGCCGGTGTTGATGTCCAGCGCGAGGCTCCAGGGCGCCTCCCCGGCCGTCACCGCCTGCGCGACGAACATACGGTTCTCCAGCGCGCGCGCCAGGCAACCGACCCGCACACGCGTGGCCCCGGCGTCGGTATCCGTGCAACTCGGAACCAGCAGCAGTCGTGCGCCCGCCTCGGCCTGCGCACGCACCGGCAGCGGGAACTCGCTGTCGTAGCAGACGGACACCCCGCACCGCACGCCATCAAGGTCGAATACCGTCAGCGCGTCGCCACCTTCGATGACGCCGAGCGCCTTCTCGAATCCGGTCAACTGCAGCTTGTCCTGCCAGGCATGCCCGCCACGCGGCGTGAAGACATCGCTGCGGTTGCTGTAGCGTCCCCCATCTTGCGCGAGCAGGAAGCTGCCGGCCACGATGCACAGATCCATCTCCCGGGCCAACCGTGCATACAGCGCGAGCCAGCGATCCCGGTACTGCTGTATCGCCGCGAGCGAAGCCAGCAGGTCGGCCTGCACGGCGGCATCGAAGGTCGCCGCCAGTTCCAGCGAAAGATATTCCGGCAGCACGGCCACGCGCGCACCCTGCTCCGCCGCTTCGCCGATCACGCGTGCCTGGCGTTCGGCGAAGGCGTCGAAGTCGGCGGGCGCCCCGATCGCGTACTTGGCGACGGCCACCTTCATCGTGATGGCTCCAGTCCGCGCAGCCAGAACGTCAGTGCGTGGTCGACCTCACCGCGGCCGATCTCGTTCCATGCCAGCGGCATCGTCATGCCCGGTTGTCGCGCATAGCCCCGCTTGTCCCAGAACGCTTCGTTCGTGCGGTGCGCCAACGGCCTGCGCGGATCGCCGGCGTCGCGGTCCACCGCGCAGAAGGCCGTCCAGCCGAAGCGCCCCAGGGCGCGCGCATGCGCCTCGCGGTGATCGAAGAACGCATGGCCGATGCCGTGGCCCCGCCAGGCAGGCAACAGCACCGACTCTCCGAAGTAGAAAACCTGTTCGGGATCCATGCCCGCGGCAAGGAACGGCTGCTGGAAGGCGTCGGTGTCGTCCGCCAGGGGCAGGCCCGTGGATGCGCCGACGACGTCCCCGCCCTGCATGGCCAGCACGAAGATGCTTTCGGCAGACGCGGCATAAGCGGCCAGGTAGTCGCGCTCGTAACCGGGATCGCCTTCGTAGAGGTAAGGCCAGTCACGGAACACCGCGACGCGCAGGCGTGCGACGTCGTCGAGCCAGGGCGTGATTTCCGGGCCACGGAAGAGGCCGATGGTGGGCGCTGAATCCATCCCTGGACTCTAGCGCACGCCATCGGCCGCGGCGAGATCGTGACGCAGCAGGCACTAGGGAAGGACGGCACGCCACCCCGCCCGGTCGAGTCCGCGATCGTCCCAGACGTAGACGACGGATGCCGCGGCGGGCAGCAGGCAGAGGCCCGCGCGGCCGTCCATGCTGCAGGTCCGGAAGCGCGATGCCGGACCGGTCCCTTCCTGCTTCCACGCGGCGTACGTCAAGGGTCGCGCGCGACGCCCCAGGCCCTCCCTGGCCCGGCACGCGTCCTGCAGGTACTGCGCCGCGCGCGATGCCAGCGACCGCAACGTGGTCGACGACAACCGGAACACGAGGCTGCCCTGGCGACGATGCGACAGCGGCAGCAACAGTGCGGCCAGCCGTCGATCGTCCGCGCCGTCGAGCAGCACCGCGTCGGTACCGATCTTGACCGGCAGCACGCGGCACGCACGACGATGGAGGCTGTCGACATCGAGCATGGCCGCCTCAGCGCAGTTCCGCGCCCAGCGCGTACCAGTCCACCTTGCGGGTGACCCACATGATCGCCGCGAGGATGCCGAACAGCAGCAGAGAGCCCATCAGCAAGGCATTGTCTTCCGACACCAGCAGGCCGTAGAGCACCCCGTACAGCGAGGTCAGCATCGCGGCGAACCCGGCCGCCCGCGCTCCGCTCTGCAGCACGCCCGACAGGTAGACGAACTGCAATCCGATGCAGGCGGCCGCGGAAACAAGGTAGGCCTTCCAGAATGCGATGTGCTCGGACAGGCTCAGCAGCAGCAGGAAGAAGATCGCCAGTGCCAGGCCCACCAGCAGGTATTGCAGCGGATGGATGGGCAAGCGCTTGATCAGTTCGAACAGCGCGAACCCCACGAACGTCAGCACCACGAACAGGATGCCGTACTTGCTGGCGCGGTCGGCCTGCGTGTAGACGTCGATCGGGTCCACCAGGCTGACCTGTAGCGCGTCCACGCCGCCGTTCAACGGCGCAGCCAGCACGCGGCCGTCGACGATGCGGTCGGTCTGCGACGCGCCACCGTCCTCGCCCCGCAGCTGCTTCTGCGCGTTGCTGGCGAGCGAGGAAATCTTCCACGTGGCATTGAAACCGGAACCGCTGACGTCGCTGCTCGGCGAATAGCCTTCGAACTTAGGATGCGGCCAGCTGGACTTGATCCGGATGTCATTGCTGTCGCCCAGCGGGACGACGGACAACGATTCGGTACCCTTGAGGAGCAGCTTCATCTTCACCTGCTGGCCCGCCACCCGACCCGCCGCGACGGCAGGAAGTTCGGCATGGATGCCGTCCAGGCGCGCGCCCAGGTAGCCGGTACCGGACTTCAGCGGGAGCGTCGCGCCATCGATCTTCAGTTCGGGCGTGCCGGCGACACCGCGCACGTCGGCAATGCCGAACACGATGTACGGCGTGCCGTACTGGCGCTCAGCGCCGGTGGCCGACGGCCCCGGCAGTGCGGACTCGAAGGTGGCATCGAGGTCAGCATGCCATTCATACACGCGTACCTTGTACAGGCCCACGGCGCGTTCGGCGGGCGCCAGATGGCCCGCGACGTTCAAGGTCTTCGGCATCTGCAACAAGTGGCCGGCAGTCTTCTCGTCGCGGTAACGCTTCGAGCCCTTGTCGTCCTGCCACTCGACGCGACGGACCTCGGTCCACGGGACGACGCGGATCGGCCCGGTCACGCGCTGTTTGCCAGCCGTGCCTTCGATGACCCGCTCCACGGCCTGATGCCGGTAGGCCTCGCGCTCCTGGATGGTGCCGCGGATCATCATCAGCGGAATGAGCAGCAGCAGGACCAGCCCGCCGATGGTGAGGAAACGCAACAGCAACTTCAGTGACTTCATGTCGATGCCCCGGTTGGATACGCGGTGCATCGTCCGCCGGTGATGTGCAACCGGCAGGAAGCGTGTTTGAAGGCTGTGTGAAGTGCGGGGTTCCCTCTCACCGTTAACGGGGAGAGGGCGCCGAAGGCGGGTGAGGGGCGAGCGGAGACCGTCGACGATGGCGCTTGACGACATGGTCAGCAGGCGCGGCGTTATCGGCGAGAGACGCGAAGCCTGATGGGGAAACGCCCCTCATCCACCCTTCGGGCACCTTCTCCCCCGCAAGCGCGGAGAAGGCATCCCTCAAGGCTGCAGCGCAGGCAGCGACAACACCGCCTCCGCGCCACCGTCGGGCCGGTTCTCCAGCGTGACTTCGCCCCCGTGCAGGCGCATCACTTCGCGCACGAAGGGCAGGCCCAGGCCGGAACTGCGTTGCCCGCCCTCCGGCCGTGGCAACGAATAGAAGCGCTCGAACACGCGCTCCCGTGCGTAGTCCGGCACACCCGGGCCCTGGTCGCGCACGATGAAGCGCACCAGTCCGTCCACGGCATCGATGACCAGCTCCACCGTGCCACCGGGCGGCGAGAAGGCGATCGCGTTGTCCAGCAGGTTGCCCAGCGCGCGCCGCAGCAGGAAGGCATCGCCTTCGACGGCCCACGCGCCGGCCTGGGGCATCCGCACGACGTCGACGCCTTGCGGGGTCAGCTTCGCACCCACTCCCTGCACCACATCATCGGCGAGGGTGGCGGTATCGATGCGTTCACGGCGCTGCAGCCACCCGTGCTGCTCCACTTCCGCCAATGCAAGCAGCTTGTCGATGGTCTCGGTGAGCCGATGCTCCTGGGTCTGGATGTTGCGCGCGAAGCGTTGCCGATCGGCTTCCGGCAACGGTTCCTGCAGGAGCTCGGCGGCGCCGCGGATCGCCGCGAGCGGACTTTTCATTTCATGGGTCAGCGACTGCACATACTGCTCGACGTAGGCCTTGCCCTGCAGCTTGCGGCGCATGGTCTCCAGCGCGCGGCCGAGGTCGCCGATCTCGTCGGTGCGCGGGCGCGGCGGCGGCACGGGCTCGCCCGCGCTGACCGCCTGCGCGTAACGGTTCAGGCTGCCGATGCCGCGCATCAGCCACCACGTCATCACCACGCCGATCAGGGCGGAGATGCCGATCAGCCACGCGCCCCGCAACAGGATGCTGCGCTGGCTGGCGACGATGAAGGGCTCGATGCTGCGGTTCGGCTGCGACAGCGTCAGTACGCCGATCAGCGTCGAGCGGTCGGCCGGATCGAAGATCGGCGCGGCCACGTGCATGACGGTGTTCGTCTTGTCGCCGGGCACTTCCGCGCTGGAGCGGGCGCCGTATTCGCCACGCAGGGTGCGATAGACGTCGTTCCAGCGCGAGTTGTCGCGGCCCACGTCGCGCCCCTGCGAATCGAACACCACCGTGCCGCGGGCGTCGGTGACCGTGACGCGGTAGTCCACCGTCCGCTTCTGGAAGCGCCACACCCACGCTTTCGGGTCGCGCTTCTGCGCCAGTGCCACGTGGCGAGCGAACGCGCCCTCGGCGATGCGCCCGGCCTTGAGATCGTCGGCGGCCACTTCCGCCAGCAGGTTCGCAGCATCGACCAGGGTGGATTCCATCGCCTGGCGCACGCCGGGCTTCACCTCGTTGACGAACACGCGCATCACGAAGAAGGCGGCGATGCCGACGATGAGGAAGAAGCCGAGGACCAGCTTCAGCCCGAGGCGCATCTCAGGCCTCGATGGCGTAGCCCAGCCCGCGGTGCGTGCGGATCGGGTCGGGGTCGGCGCCGGCCGCGCGCAGCTTGGCGCGCAGCGTCTTGACGTGGGTGTCGACGGTACGGTCGGTGCTGTCGGCATCGCTGTCCCAGCCGCGATCCATCAGCTGGGACCGGCTGAGGATGGCGCCGGGGCGTTGCAGCAACGCGTCCAGCAGGGCGTACTCATAGCGGGTCAGGTCGAGCGGTTGCTGGCGGTAGCGGATACGGTGGCCTTCGCGGTCGATCGCGAAGTCACCGCGCGCGACCCAGTCGCCCGCGACTGTCGGCGCGGTACCGCCGCTGCGACGCAGGCGGGCACGCACGCGCGCCACCAGTTCGCGTGGCGAGAACGGCTTGGTGACATAGTCGTCGGCACCCAGCTCCAGGCCCAGCACGCGGTCGATCTCGTCGTTGCGCGCGGTCAGGAAGATCACCGGCACCTCGGTGAAGCCGCGCAGCGCGCGACAGACGTCGAAGCCGCTGGCGTCGGGCAGGCCCACGTCCAGCACCACCACGTCGATGCCGCCGGCGCGGACGCGCGGCACGACATCGCGGGCCAGCAGGCAGTGGTCGGCGTCGATGCCTTCGCTGCGCAGGGCATACAGCACGGCGTCGGCGATGGCGGCTTCGTCTTCGGCAATCAGTACGCGGGGCATGGCGCAAGCATATATGCTGCGCGCCATGAATTACCGCCATGCGTTCCACGCCGGCAACCATGCCGACGTCCTCAAGCACATCGTGCTGCTGGCCCTGGTCGATGCGCTGAAGCGCAAGGACGCGCCGTTCTTCGTGCTGGACACGCATGCCGGACGCGGCCGCTACCTGCTGGGCGGCGCGGAAAGCCGCAAGACGTCCGAGGCCGACGACGGCGTCTTCAAGCTGATGGGCGCCGCCCGCCTGCCCGACCCCGCCGAGCGCTACCTTCGCGCCGTGGTCGCCAACAATCCCGTCGGCGCGCTGATCACCTATCCGGGTTCGCCCCTGCTGGTCGCGCAGGCGCTGCGTGCGCAGGACCGGCTGGCGGCGTGCGAGCTGCAGCCCGACGAGGCGAAGGCGTTGCGCGAGGTCTTCGATGGCGACGAGCGCGTGGCCGTCCATGCCCGCGACGGCTATGCGGCGATGAAGGCCCTGCTGCCGCCGCGTCTCGGCACGCAACGCTTCGCGCGCGGACTGGTACTGATCGATCCGCCGTACGAAGTGCAGGATGCGGAGTACCCGCAGATCATCGCCTCGCTGCGCGATGCCCTGGAGCGCTGGCCGGCCGCCACGTATGCGGTCTGGTATCCCGTCAAGCAGCGGCGCAGCCTGCTGCCGTTCTTCCGCAAGGCCGCCGCGCTGCCCTCGAAGGGCGCCTTCGTCGCGGAACTGCTGGTCCGCCCGGACGACTCCCCGCTGCGCCTCAATGGCAGCGGGATGCTGGTGGTGAACCCGCCGTGGCAACTCGACGCCGCACTGGCGCCGGTGCTGCCGGTACTGGCCGCCACCCTCGGCGAAGCCGGTGCGAGCCATCGGCTGGAGTGGGTGAAGGCCGCTACCTGATCCATCAGGGCRCTGTGCGAGAATCGCCGCTCCCTTTCCCAAGACGACGCCTCATCCATGGCCGGATCCAGCCTGTTCGCCCTGATCGACGACATCGCCACCCTGCTGGACGACGTGTCGGTGATGACCAAGGTGGCCGCCAAGAAGACGGCGGGCGTGCTGGGCGACGACCTGGCGCTYAATGCGCARCAGGTCWCSGGCGTSAAGGCCGACCGMGARYTGCCGGTGGTMTGGGCC
The DNA here is from genome assembly GCF_056175765.1 of Pseudoxanthomonas sp. LjRoot204_2. Lineage (NCBI taxonomy): Bacteria > Pseudomonadati > Pseudomonadota > Gammaproteobacteria > Lysobacterales > Lysobacteraceae > Pseudoxanthomonas > Pseudoxanthomonas sp. LjRoot204_2. The sequence continues at coordinate 13,767 of NZ_JBGFFG010000001.1, forward strand.
GTGGCGAAAGGCTCGGTGGTCAACAAGGCGATCCTGGTGCCGGCGGCGCTCGCGATCAGCGCCCTGGAAACCTGGCTGCACGGGCGAGGTTACGACATCCCGCTGGTGACGCCGCTGATGATGATCGGCGGTGCCTTCCTCTGCTTCGAGGGCGTGGAGAAGCTGGCCCACAAGTTCCTGCACAAGGAAGACGACACCCAGCGCCACGCCGAGCGCGTGGCCGCGATCCAGGACGCGAACGTCGACATGGTCGCGTTCGAGAAGGACAAGGTCCGGGGCGCCATCCGCACCGACTTCATACTGTCCGCCGAAATCATCGTCATCTCGCTGGGCACGCTCGCGGGCCGCACCTTCATGGAGCAGGTGCTGACGCTGGTGGCGATCTCCGCCATCATGACCGTCGGCGTGTACGGCTTGGTCGGCGGCATCGTGAAACTGGACGATGCCGGCCTGGCGCTGACCGCCGATGCGCGCGCTACCGGCTGGGCGCGCTTCAAGCGTGCCTTCGGCCGCGGCATCCTCTACAGCGCGCCGTACCTGATGAAGTTCCTGTCCATCGCCGGCACCGCCGCCATGTTCCTGGTCGGCGGCGGCATCCTCGTCCACAGCGTCCCGGCGCTGCACCATCTCATCCAGCCGTATGCGGAAGGCAAGCTCGGCTGGCTGTGGGACAGCCTGTTCAATGCAGGCATCGGCGTGCTGACCGGCGCGGTGATCGTAGCTGTCGTCACGGGGATCTCGCGCCTGCGCGGCAAACGCCACGGCGCCTGAACCGGCGGGCCGGCGACCCTCGCCCCGGTTCCGGATTTCATGCGAGCATCACGCCATGACTGCGCCGAAACGCCTTCCGCCCTGGCATGAACACTTCCGCCTGCCCAGCGGGCGCGAGCTGCTGATCCGCCCGATCCGGCCGGAGGATGCCGGTCCCATTCAGGGCGCCTTCGGCCTGCTGGGGCCCGAAGAGATCCGCCACCGGTTCATGTATGCGCTGAAGGAGCTCACGCCGGAAATGGCGCAGCGCCTGACCCATCCGGACCCCAACACCGAGTTCGCCCTGGTCGCCGCCGAGGCGCTTCCGCCGGGCGAGGCCCTCGTGGGCGCGGTGGCGCGCGCTGCCATGGTGCCGCGGACACGCGAGGCCGAATTCGCCATCCTGGTCAGCCACTTCATCGCCGGCCAGGGCCTGGGCCGCCACCTGATGCGCAAGCTGGCCAAGTGGGCGCGCTCGAAGAAGCTCGACCGCCTGTATGGCGACGTGCTCGATACCAACCAGCCCATGCTGACGCTGGCGCAGTCGCTGGGTTTCAAGCGTGTCCGCGAAAACGACGGCTCCGGACTGGTCCGCGTGGTGCTCGACCTGAACGAAGATCCCTGACCGGGCCGACCGGCGGTCGGCCCGTGCGGGCTGCGGACAGCGTGTCATGCGTACAGGGTGACCCCGCCACCCGCCCTCGAGGCGACCGTGCCACGCTATCTGATCGAACGCGACATCCAGGGCGCCGGCCTGATGACGCCCGTCGAGCTGAAGTCCGTCTCCCAGGCCTCGTGCCGCGTGCTCCACGACCTCGGCCCGCAGGTCCAGTGGGAGCACAGCTACGTCACCGATGACMGCCTCTACTGCGTCTACCGCGCATCGAGCGAAGACCTTGTGCTCGAACATGCGCGGCGCGGCGGCTTTCCCATCGACCGCATTTCCGTGGTTGCCCACGTGATCGATCCGCTCACCGCGGAATGATCCGTTCCCGGGCGTGACAGGCCCCGGCAAGCCCGCTTGGTAAACTCCGCGTTCCTTCGCGCTGGCCATCCATGGTGTCCGGCGCTGCCGTTGTTTTTGCAGACCCTATGACCGACGCCCCGAAAACCTTCCCTCTCCCACCGCCGCTGCCCCGTGGCGGCCAGTCGCGCGCCTGGTGGCGTGCCCCGGCATCGCCGACCGCACTCGCCTGGTCGATCGCGTCCGCCGCGCACGCGCATGACGGGCCGCTGCTGGTCGTCGCGCGCGACAACCACGATGCGCACCAGCTCGAAGCGGACCTGCACACGCTGCTGGGGCACGACCCCGCGATACCGGTGGTGCCGTTCCCCGATTGGGAAACCCTGCCGTACGACCAGTTCAGCCCGCATCCGGACATCGTGTCGCAACGCCTGTCCGCCCTGCATCGCCTGCCCACGCTGGCGCGCGGCATCGTGATCGTGCCGGTGCAGACGCTGATGCAGCGGCTGTCGCCGTTGCGCCACATCGTCGGCGGCAGCTTCGACTACCGCGTCGGCCAGCGGCTCGACTTCGACGCCGAGAAGCGCCGGCTGGAAGCGGCCAGCTACCGCCACGTGCCGCAGGTGCTCGACCCGGGCGACTTCGCCGTGCGAGGCGGGTTGCTCGATGTCTACCCGATGGGTGCGGACGCGCCGCTGCGCATCGAGCTGCTCGACGACACCATCGATTCGATCCGCCACTTCGACCCGGAAAGCCAGCGCTCGCTCGACAGGACCGATGCCGTGCAGCTGCTCCCGGGCCGCGAAGTGCCGCTGGACGAACGCTCCGTCGAACGCGCGATGACGCTGCTGCGCGACCGCTTCGACGTCGACACGCGGCGCAGCGCGCTGTACCAGGACCTGAAGTCCGGCCTGGCGCCGGCCGGCGTGGAGTACTACCTGCCGCTGTTCTTCGACCAGACGTCGACCCTGTTCGACTACCTGCAGGAGAACGCGCTGCCGCTGCTCACCGACGGCTTCGGCGAGGCGGCCGAAGCGTTCTGGGCCCAGACGCGCAACCGCTACGAGCAGCGCCGCCACGACATCGAACGTCCGCTGCTGCCGCCGGACGAGCTGTATCTCTCGCCCGACGGCCTGCGCGAGCACCTCAACCGGCGCGCCCGCATCGAGGTCTGCGGCACGCAGCACAGCCGGCATGCCGATGCGCTGCCGCTGGGCGAGCACCCGTTGCCGCCGCTGCCTGTCGCTGCCAAGGACGCGCCCGCCGGCGACGCGTTGAAGTCGTTCCTCGGCCACTACCCGGGACGCGTGCTGATCGCCGCCGATTCGCCCGGTCGCCGCGAGGCCTTGCTGGAAGTGCTGCAGGCGGCGGAACTGAAGCCGGAGGTGGTTGCCGACTTCAGCGCATTTCTTCCTTCTCCCGCCGGGAGAAGGTGGCGCGCAGCGCCGGATGAGGGTGCGGCGAAGACCTCGGCAGCCGAACCATCGCGTACGTCCCGCACCCTCACCCCAACCCCTCTCCCGGAGGGAGAGGGGCTTCCACGCTTCGCCATCGCCGTTGCGCCGCTCGCCGACGGCTTCGCGCTGGACGATCCGCGCATCGCAGTGCTGACCGAGCGCCAGTTGTTCCCCGAACGCGCCACGCAGGCGCACCGGCGCAAGCGCACCGGGCGTGAGCCGGAAGCGATCATCCGCGACCTCGGTGAACTGACCGAAGGCGCGCCGATCGTCCACGAGGATCATGGCGTCGGCCGTTATCGCGGCCTGATCGCGATGGACGTCGGCGGCATGCCGGGCGAGTTCCTGGAGATCGAATACGCGAAGGGCGATCGCCTGTACGTGCCGGTCGCACAGCTGCACCTGATCAGCCGTTACTCGGGTGCGTCGGTGGAAACGGCCCCGTTGCATTCGCTCGGCGGTGAAGCCTGGGCGAAGGCCAAGAAGAAAGCGGCGGAGAAAGTCCGCGATGTCGCCGCCGAACTGCTGGAGATCCAGGCGCGCCGCCAGGCCCGCGCCGGCCTGGCCCTGCACCTCGACCGCGCGATGTACGAACCGTTCGCCGCCGGTTTCCCGTTCGAAGAGACCCCCGACCAGCACCACGCGATCGAATCGGTGATCCGCGACTTGGCCAGCAGCCAGCCGATGGACCGGGTGGTCTGCGGCGACGTCGGCTTCGGCAAGACCGAGGTCGCGGTGCGTGCCGCGTTCGCCGCCGCCAGCGCGGGCAAGCAGGTGGCGGTACTGGTGCCGACCACGCTGCTCGCCGAACAGCACTACCGCAACTTCCGCGACCGTTTCGCCGACTGGCCGCTGAAGGTGGAAGTGCTTTCGCGCTTCAAGACGGCCAAGGAGATCAAGGCGGAACTGGAAAAGCTGGCCGACGGCAGGCTGGATGTCATCGTCGGCACGCACCGGCTGCTCCAGCCCGACGTGAAATTCAAGGATCTCGGCCTGGTGATCGTCGACGAGGAGCAGCGGTTCGGCGTGCGCCAGAAGGAGGCGCTGAAGGCGCTGCGCGCCAACGTGCACCTGCTGACGCTGACCGCCACGCCGATCCCGCGCACGCTCAACATGGCCATGGCAGGCCTGCGCGACCTGTCCATCATCGCCACGCCGCCGGCCAACCGCATGGCCGTGCAGACGTTCGTCACCCCCTGGGACGCGGCGTTACTGAAGGAGGCGTTCCAGCGCGAGCTGTCGCGCGGTGGCCAGGTGTACTTCCTGCACAACGACGTCGAGAGCATCGGCCGCATGCAGCGCGAGCTGCAGGAACTGGTGCCCGAATCACGCATCGGCGTGGCGCACGGGCAGATGCCCGAGCGCGAGCTGGAACAGGTGATGCTGGATTTCCAGAAGCAACGTTTCAACGTGCTGCTGTGCACGACGATCATCGAGTCCGGCATCGACATCCCCAACGCCAACACCATCATCATGAACCGCGCCGACAAGTTCGGCCTGGCGCAGCTGCACCAGCTGCGCGGCCGCGTCGGGCGTTCGCATCACCGCAGCTACGCGTACCTGGTCGTGCCGGACAAGCGCAGCATCACCGCCGATGCGCAGCGCCGCCTGGAAGCGATCGCTTCGATGGACGAACTGGGCGCCGGCTTCACCCTCGCGACGCACGACCTGGAAATCCGCGGCGCCGGTGAACTGCTCGGCGAGGACCAGAGCGGCCAGATGGCGGAGGTCGGCTTCAGTCTCTACACCGAGCTGCTGGAACGCGCAGTGCGCTCCATCAAGGCCGGCCACCTGCCCGACGTCGACCTGGGCCAGGAGCGTCGCGGCGCGGAGGTCGAACTGAACGTGCCCGCATTGATCCCGGACGACTACCTGCCGGACGTGCATACGCGCCTGACGCTGTACAAGCGCATCAGCAGCGCGCGCGACAAGGAGGAGTTGCGCGACCTGCAGGTGGAGATGATCGATCGCTTCGGCCTGCTGCCGGACCCGGCCAAGTACCTGTTCGCCACCGCCGAGCTGAAGTTGGCGGCGAACGCGATGGGTATCCGCAAGCTGGAACTGGGCGAGCACGGCGGGCGCATCGTGTTCGAGGCCAAGCCGAAGATCGACCCGATGGCGGTGATCCAGCTGATCCAGAAGCAGCCGAAGCTCTACGCCATGGATGGGCCGGACAAGCTGCGCATCAAGGTGCCGATGCCGGATGCCCCGGACCGGTTCAATGCGGCGAAGGGCCTGCTGACGACCCTGGCCGCCTGATGCCGCGTGCGCCGTTCGCCGTTCGCACGATGCGGATCAGGCATCGTGCGGACGCGCGCACGGCGCACGCTACAGTTGGGATTCCACTGGCAGCCAGCCGATGGCATGTGCGGTCCACCGTCGCCAGACGCTGGCCTCGGGCTCCCGGTCCCAGATGCGCGGCGGCTGCTGAGAGGCGTCCTCCCAGCGCAGTGCACCGTCGTGCAGCTGCACGCGGTAACTCATGTCGGGGGCGATCTTCGTCTGATAGCTGCGCACGAGCGCGGTGGCCGCGTTGCGGTCGCGGAACAGCACGCCCATTTCGGTGTTGAGGTTTACCGAGCGCGGATCGAGGTTGAACGAACCGATGAATCCTCCCTCCCCGTCCACCGCGAACGCCTTGGTGTGCAGGCTGGCGCCGCTGGAGCCGAACAGGCTGCTGTCCTGGTGGCCGTGAGGCATCAGTTCGAACAGCGTCACGCCCCCCTCCAGCAGCGGAATACGGTACGGCGCGTACCCGCCATGCACCGCCATCACGTCGTTCGCGGCCAGCGAGTTGGTCAGGACGCTGACGTCCACGCCCTCGGCGCGCTTGCCCACCAGCCAGCGCGTGCCTTCCTCGCCCGGCACGAAATAGGGCGAGATCACCCGCAGTTCGCGCCGGGCTTCGTTCATCGCCCGGCCCAGCCGGTGCACGAGCCACGACCCCTGCCCCTCGCCCTGTCCCTTGGACGCCGGATCCGAGTACACGCCCACCTGGTCGAGCCAGTGCAGCGTGTTGCCGCCCACCAGCGCGCGCATGCCGGGCGTGCTGCGCAGTCGCGCGACATAGTCCGTCGCCTGTGGCGACCGGTAACCGGCATCGCCGTTCTCGCGCAGGCGATCCAGCGCGCCGTCCTCAGCCCGGGTAAGGGCGGAGAGCGGGATGACCGACGCGCTGTTCCAGAAATCATCGAAGATGGCGGAGGTCTGCTTCACTGCCGGCCCCAGCAGGACGGCATCGAGGTCGAGAAAGTTGGTCTGCGCAGCCGCGTCGAAGTATTCGTCGCCCACGTTGCGTCCGCCCACCACCGCAACGCGGCCGTCGGCGATCCACGCCTTGTTGTGCATGCGGCGGTTCATCGCCATCGGCCGCAGCAGCATCTCGGTCGCACGGCCCAGCACGCCCGCACGGCTGCGCGAGGGATTGAACAGGCGCACTTCGATGTTCGCGTGCGCGTCCAATGCGGCCAGGTGAGAGTCCTTGCCGTGCGCCGTCATGTCGTCCAGCAACAGGCGCACGCGCACGCCGCGGTCGGCGGCGCGCAGCACCTCGTACCCCAGCAGGTTGCCGGTGAAGTCGTGGTTCCAGATGTAGTACTGCAGGTCCAGGCTGCGGCCGGCGGCACGTGCCGTGGCCGCACGCACGGTGAAGGCATCCAGGTTGTCCGACAGTAGCGCCATGCCGCTTTGGCGGCCGCGCTCGCGCAGCATCGGCGCGATCGCGCGGTCGAGCGCAGTGGCATCGGCCGCCGTCGGCAATGCATGCGATGCCGGCCCGCGCGCGCCTTCGGCGAACCGCCCATAGCTGTACAGCGCCACCGCGGACGCCGCCAGCAGCAGGACGATGGCGATGGCCAGCCGACGCAGCCACTTGCGCATGGTCTCCCCCTCTTCACGGACACGGTCCTATCGTAGCGGCAGCGCCGTGATGGCGCCGCTTGCGCCGGCCGATCCGCCGCTGCACGCTCGCCACCTGCCTTCACCGAGGATCGCCATGCGCCTGCCGCAACGGTTACGCACTCCCCTCCTGGTCCTGCTGGCGTCGTTGGCCGCCGGCTGCGTGACGCGCGCTCCCCGCGACATGGCCGCACCGCTGACGTTCGTGGTGGTCCGACATGCCGAGAAGGCGACGGACGATCCCGAGGACCCGAGCCTCTCCGCCGCCGGCCGGATCCGTGCCGATGCACTGGCCAGTCGCCTGAGCGACGAGCCGCTGGTCGCCGTTTACGCCACCGAGTTCCGCCGGACCCGGCAGACGGCACAGCCCACCGCCACGGCGCACCGGCTGCCGGTCGCGGCGTATTACGCGCGCGGTCCGGCGACAGAGATCGCGGGGCAGTGGCGGCAGGCGCACCGTGCCGGCACGGTGCTCGTGGTCGGCCACAGCAACACGGTGCCGGACCTGGTCGCCGCGCTCTGCGCGTGTGCGACCGCACCGATGGACGATGGCGAATACGACCGCATGTCCATCGTGCGCATCGGCGCCGACGGCGTCGCGACCCTGGACGTGCAGCGTTACGGCACCGCGCCGCCACGATGAACCCCGTATTCGGCGACTGGGACGGTAGCGTCGCGGATGCGCGGCGTGTGCAGGCGCAACTCGCGGCGGATGTCGTGCTGCGCGACGACGTGCCGGATACCCCGCGATGGCTCGGCGGCTTCGATGTCGGATTCGAGGACGACGGCGCCACGACCCGCGCCGCCGCCGTGCTGCTGGACGCCGGCACGCTGCAGCCCACCGCCATGGAGGTGGTCCGCCTTCCCACGTCGATGCCCTACGTGCCGGGCCTGCTGAGTTTCCGCGAGCTGCCGGCGCTGGTCGCTGCTCTTGGCCGGCTGCCGCACGTGCCGGACCTCGCCTTCGTAGATGGCCAGGGCATCGCGCATCCGCGTCGCCTGGGCATCGCCGCGCATTTTGGCGTGGTCACCGGCCTGCCTGCTGTCGGCGTCGCCAAGAACGTCCTCTGCGGTCAACACGAAGCACCGGGCGCCCTTGCCGGCGAACGCACGCCACTACTCCATCGCGGCGACCACATCGGCTGGGTCCTTCGCAGCAAGCCGCGCTGCAACCCGCTGATCGTCTCGCCGGGGCATCGCGTCTCGATGCAGGGCGCGCTGGACTGGGTGCTGCGTACGCTCCGCGGCTACCGCTTGCCGGAACCGACGCGGCTGGCGGACCGGCTGGCGTCGCGGCGCGGCTGATCCGGCGCGCAACGATCCGTTTCCGTGCTGTTGCAGGCATGGCCGAGGCGCCGTGCGATGCTTCGTCCCTCTCCCGGAGGACCTGCCCATGACCACGATCATCGCGCCCCGCGTGCACGACCTCGGCGACGGTTTCAACGTCCGGCGCGCCGTGCCCAGCCTCCAGGCCCGCAGCGTGGGCCCGTTCGTCTTCGTCGACCACATGGGGCCGGCGGTGTTCGAGCCCGGCCGCGGCATCGACGTGAGGCCGCATCCCCACATCGGCCTGGCCACGGTGACCTACCTCTGGTCCGGCGCGATCCACCACCGCGACACGCTGGGGTCCGAGCAGGTGATCACGCCCGGCGACGTCAACTGGATGACCGCCGGCCGCGGCATCGCCCACTCCGAACGTACGCCGGGAGACGTGCGTGCCGGACGCCATGACGTGCACGGCATGCAGACCTGGGTGGCGCTGCCGACGTCGGCGGAAGAAGTCGCACCCGAATTCCACCACCATACGGCGGCGACCCTGCCGTCGATCGAGCGAGGCGGTGCCCGGCTGCGCGTCATCGCCGGTCGCGCGTATGGCGAAGAGTCGCCGGTGAAGGTGTTCAGCGGTACCTTCAACGTCGCCGTGGACCTGCAGCCGGATGCCGAGCTGGACATCGACGGCGGGCATGTGGAGCGCGCGCTCTACGTACTCGAAGGCCAGGCGCAGGTGGACGGTGCGGACATCCCGGAGAAGCACCTGGTGGTGTTCGATCGCGGCAGCCGGGCCGTGCTGCGCGCCAGGACACCCGTGAAGGCCATGTTGCTGGGCGGCGAGCCGCTGGATGCACCGCGCCACCTGTGGTGGAACTTCGTGTCGAGTTCCAGGGAGCGCATCGAACAGGCCAAGCAGGACTGGCTGGAAGGCCGCTTCGGCCACGTCCCCGGCGAAACCGAATTCATCCCGCTGCCCGAAAGATGATCGCCGGCCTCGCCGCCAGAATGTGACACGAACTTCATTGGCGTTTGAATGCCTGCGGCGTAACGCAAAGCAAACACGTACGGCGAGGGGCTTCCGCTATCGTGCGCGCACCGTCATGTGACGGGGCGCACGATCACAGTGAGGGGAGCTGACATGAGTATGGCGAAGAGGCTCGCGGCAGAGTTCCTGGGCACGTTCTGGCTTGTGTTGGGCGGCTGCGGCAGCGCAGTGCTGGCGGCCAACTTCGGCGGCGATGGCAATCCCCTGGGCATCGGACTGCTGGGCGTGTCGCTCGCGTTCGGCCTGACGGTCCTCACCGGGGCCTACGCGTTCGGCCATATCTCGGGTGGCCATTTCAATCCGGCGGTCAGTATCGGCCTCTGGGCCGGCGGACGCTTCCCGGCGCGCGACCTGCTGCCCTACATCGTCGCCCAGGTGGTGGGCGGTCTCGCGGCGGGCTTCATCCTATGGCAGATCGCCTCGGGCAATCCCGCTTTCGCAGTGGATCCGAATGCGGCTGGCGCCTTCGCCAGCAACGGCTACGGCGCCATGTCGCCCGGGGGGTATTCGGTAGCGGCCGGCTTCCTGACGGAAGTCGTGCTGACGGCGTTCTTCCTGGTCGTCATCATGGGTTCCACCCACGGCCGCGCGCCGGTGGGTTTCGCGCCGATCGCCATCGGCCTGGCCCTGACCCTGATCCACCTGATCAGCATTCCGGTGACCAATACCTCGGTGAATCCGGCGCGGTCGACCGCCGTCGCGCTGTTCGCAGGGCCGGCTGCCGTGGGCCAGCTGTGGCTGTTCTGGCTGGCGCCGATCCTCGGCGGCCTGATCGGCGGAATGCTCTATGGTTGGTTGGGTCGCGACCGCGACTGATTCTTGCGCGCCGTGCCCGGTGGATGCCGGGCACGGCGACGGCATGGCGGTGACCGGGATCGCCGTTCCCGCGCCCTCGCGTTGTTTTGCGACGCAGCATGGGCTATGGTCGGGTCGACTGCCGGGGGAAAGCGGCAGCCGCCAACGTGGCATGCCAGGGGATGACGGAGGGCCGTGACGGCCCGCCACGGTGCGCGGACATTCGTACCGCCGTAGTCCGGGGTGTCGCACCCCAGGGGATTTGCATGAAGACCATGATCGCTGCCTTCCTTTTCCTGTTTTCCGCCGCTGCGTGGGCGCAGACAGCGCCGCCGTGCCCCACCCTGCCCGCGAACGCGGGCCTGGAATGGCAACAACGCGTGGATGCCACCTTCATCGCCTGCAAGGCGGTCGCCGCCGACGGGCGCGAGGTGCTGAACGTCATGCTCACCTCGCGCGATCCGCGGATCCGCCTGGAACGGCGACTGCGTGAGGAGGAAAGCGCGTTCTCCGGCGAGGAGATCTTCTGGTACCGACCCGATCTGGCCGGCCAGGAAACCTCGCCCGCGATGGCCTCGCGCCGCATCACCGTCGTCGAGCTGGACAACGACCGCTACGCGCAGGTCTGGATCAACGCCAACTCGCCCGAAGAGCTCGGCAGCCTGATTTCGCTGGCTCAGCAACTGGACGTGCGCGCCACCAGCGCGCAGCTGTCCGCCGGCAACTGATGGTCGCGGGGCGGGACGTGGTCCCGCCCCCTGCAGGGTTCAGAAGCGGCCTTCCTGGAAATCCACGAACGCCTGCATCAATTCCTGCCGGGTGTTCATGACGAACGGGCCGTGGCGCATCACCGGCTCGCGCAACGGACGCCCCGCCACCAGGATCAGCCGCGCCGGCTGGTTGCCCGCACGCACCTGCAGCGTATCGCCACCGCCCAGCACCCCCATTTCATGGGTGTCCAGCGCACGCGCTTCTTCGCCCTCGCCCACCGTCACCGCGCCCTCGAACACGTAGGCGAACGCGTTGTGGCCGACGGGCAGCCTGTAGTCCCAGGCACGTCCGGGCTGCAGTGCGATGTCGAGGTATACCGGGTCGGTGGCCGGTTGGGAAATAGGGCCCCGCGTGTCGCCGACACTGCCGGCGATCACCTTCACCTCGATGCCGTTGGCCGGATGCGCGACCGGAATCTTCTCCGGCGCGAACTCCTGGTACTTCGGCGCCGTCATCTTCTCGCGCGCCGGCAGGTTCACCCACAGCTGGAAGCCGCGCATGCGGCCGGATTCCTGCTCGGGCATCTCCGAATGCACCAGGCCGCGACCGGCCGTCATCCACTGCACGGCACCTGGCGTCAGCAGGCCTTCGTTGCCGTGGTTGTCGCGATGGCGCATGCGGCCATCGAGCATGTAGGTGACGGTCTCGAAGCCGCGGTGCGGATGCTCCGGGAAGCCGGCAAGATAGTCCTCGGCCTTGTCGGTGCCGAACTCGTCCAGCAACAGGAAGGGGTCGAGATCCGGCAGGTCGGGCCCGCCGATCACGCGCGTCAGCTTGACGCCAGCGCCATCGGACGTGGGGCGGCCGCGGATCGTGCGGATCACGCGGGCGGGCGTGGTATCGGTCAGGGTGCTCATGGCGCCTCCAATTCAACTGCCGACAAGATGGCACCGGCATGTCGACTTAGGAACGGCGCCTGCCGTAACCATCCGTTCCACCCATGGACACCGTAGGGCGGAGCCTGCTCCGCTGCCCTTCTTCCTGGCCCCTCATCACTGAGCCGAGCATGCCCGGCTCTTCGATGCCATCCCCGGTCAGGCGATATAGACCGACTTGATGTTCATGAACTCGTGGATGCCGTGCTCGGCCAGTTCGCGACCGAAGCCGGACCGCTTCGTACCGCCGAACGGCAGGYGCACGTCGCTGCGCACGATCGCGTTGACGAAGGCCGCACCGACCTGCAACTCGCGCGCGATGCGGTTGCCGCGCTCGACGTCCTTCGTCCACACGCTGCCGCCCAGCCCGAACGTGGTGTCGTTGGCCACGCGCACGGCCTCGGCATCGTCCTTCACCCGCAGGATGCTGGCGACGGGGCCGAACAGTTCCTCGTCATAGGCCGGCATGCCCGGCGCGACCGCATCCAGGATCGACGCCGGATAACCGGCATGCGACGCATCGGGTTCCGCGCCCAGCAGCACCTTGGCCCCTTTGGAAACGCTGGCCTGCACCTGCTTGTGCAGCTCGTCGCGCAGGTCCTGGCGCGCCATGGGAGCGAGCGTGGTCGCCTCGTCCTGCGGATCGCCGAGCTGCAGCTTTGCCGCCGCTTCCACGAAACGCTTCACGAACGCATCGGCGATGGCGTCCTGCACGATGAACCGCTTCGCAGCGATGCAGGTCTGTCCGGCGTTGCCGAAGCGCGACGCCACGGCGCCGGCGACGGTCTTGTCGAGGTCGGCATCGTCCAGCACGATGAAGGCATCGCTGCCGCCCAGCTCCATGACGCTCTTCTTGAGCTGGCTGCCGGCGTTGGCGGCGACGGAACGGCCGGCACGTTCGCTGCCGGTCAGGGTCACCGCCGCCACCCGTGCATCACGGATGACCTCGGCCGCCTGATCGTTGTCGATGTGCAGCACGCCGAACACACCTTCCGGCAGGCCCGCCGCAGCCACCACCTCCCCGATCACGTCGGCGCAACGCGGCACGTTGCTCGCATGCTTCAGCACGGCGACGTTGCCCGCCATGAAGGCCGGCGCCAGGAACCGGAACACCTGCCAGAGGGGGAAGTTCCAGGGCATCACGGCCAGCACGCAGCCGATCGGCTCATAGCGCACGTAGCTGCGCTGGCCATCGGTGGCGACCGGCTGGTCCTGCAGGTAATCGGCGGCGTGGTCGGCGTAGTAGTCGCAGGCGCCCGCGCACTTGTCGACCTCGGCCAGCGCCTCCTTGCGCAGCTTGCCCATCTCGGCGGTGATCGTGCGCTGGATATCCTCGCGACGCCGGCGCAACTCGGCGCCTATCGCACGCAACACCGTGCCGCGTTCGGCCAACGACAGCGCGGACCACGCGGGAAATGCCTTTACCGACGCCGCCAGTACAGCGTCGACCTGCGCGGGTGTCATCAGCTCGTGGCGATACTCGACCTTGCCGGTCGCGGGATTGGTGGTTTCGATGGTCATGGAG
>NZ_JBGFFG010000002.1:0-25748 GCF_056175765.1 Pseudoxanthomonas sp. LjRoot204_2
CATGTGGAGCACGCTGTGCTCCAGCTCGTGGCCGAGGAAATGCCAGTCGATGCGATGCACCGGCGTGGGTTGGCCGCAGGCGGGACAGAACTTCTGCTGGGGATCGGCGACGGCTCGGCCGCAGTTGATGCAGATGCTCGCGTCGCCCATGCCGCTCCCCTTCCCGTGGTCGGCGGATTCTAGGGAAGCGAGGTGCGAACGTCCAACGCGCGTGCGCAGCGCGCCCCACCGAGGGGAAAACCTGCACCGCGAAGGTGCCTGCTAAAGCGGCTGCGAGACGCGCCGATAGCGCCTCAATGACGGCCATGCGCGAACGCACGGCCACCCCGCCACGCAAGGAAACCCATGAACGCACGCGCCACCGACCCCACCGACGACGCCGGCATCGACGACCACATCCAGTCCGTATCGGGACTGTCGGACTCGCTGCTCAAGCAACTGCGGCAATCGCTGCAGAAGATCGACGAGATCAACCGCATCACCCGCATCATTTCGATGAACGCCCGCATCGAAGCCGTGCGCATCGGCACGGCAGGCCGCAGCTTCGGCGTGATCGCCGAAGAAATGGATACCCTCGCGCGCCGGGTCAGCGACACCGCGCAGGACATCGACCGCATGGCCGTCCGCACCAGCCATGACCTGCGGGAGCGGCTGGACCAGCTGCAGACCGACGTGCGCCGCACGCGCCTGACCGACCTCGCCCTGGCCAACATCGACCTGATCGACCGCAACCTCTACGAACGCAGCTGCGACGTGCGCTGGTGGGCCACCGACGCGGCCGTGGTCGCGGCGGCGCAGGATCCGCAACCGGCCGCGCTCGCCCATGCCAGCCAGCGGCTGGGGCAGATCCTGGACTCGTACACGGTCTACTTCGACCTGGTGCTCGCCGACCTGCAGGGCAACATCATCGCCAACGGACGGCCGCGCCAATACCGCTCGACAGGCCAGTCGGCCGCACAGCAGGCATGGTTCCAGTCCGCCATGGCCACGCACAGCGGAGAGCAATTCGGCTTCCAGTCAATGCATGCCAGCCCCCTGGCCGGCGGAGAGCGCGTACTGGTGTACGCCTGCACCGTGCGCGAAGGCGGCCGCGTGGCGGGAAGACCGCTGGGCGTGCTGGGCATCGTGTTCCGCTGGGATGCGCTGGCGCAGACCATCGTGGAACGCACCCCGTTGTCGGACGCCGAATGGCGCCGCAGTCGCGTCTGCATCGTCGACGGACAAGGCCATGTGCTGGCCGACTCCGCGCGCGGAGATGCCGCGTCGCCGCGGCTGGACTTCCCAGGGCGGGCGACCCTGTTCGCACAGGCCCGGGCTGCGACCGATCTGGTCATCGAGGGGCGCGCCTGCTGTCTGGCGCAGGCGGCCTCCCCCGGGTACGAAACCTACCGCACGGGGTGGCACTGCGTGATCCAGCAGGGCGTCGCCTGAAGACCCGCGCTCTCAGGCGAGCCATACCTCGCCATCGCGCACCTGCACCGCGACGGCGTGCAGCGTGTCGCCCCGGCATGGCCCTGCGACACAGGCACCGGCCACGAGCTCGAACGACGCACCGTGGGCCGCACAGACCAGATGACCGTCCTTGCTCTTGAGGAACTGCCCGGGCGCCCAATCGAGGCGCCGGCCCGCGTGGGGACAGACATTCAGCCAGGCGCGCACCTCTCCGCCCGACCGATAGAGGATCAACGACTCGGCATCGTCGCCGATCGTGGCCTCAACCTCGGCGAAAGCCCCGTCGGCGATGTCATTCAGTGCACTTAGTCGCATGGCACTTAACGAAGTCCTCACACGGTCATCTAACCGTCATCCGATACTGCGTGCACCGGCTCCCGCCGCATTCTGTCACGACGCACCGCCATGTACGCACGCCATTTCCAGTTCAATTCCTTCCGCCACATCTTCGCGCCGCGCAAGCCGCGCCATCCGCTCCTGCGGGTGGGACTGGGCCTAGTGGGCGTGGCGCTGCTGGGCGTGCTGGTGTTCTTCAGCGTGTTCGTCGGAGCGGCCATGATCGCGGCCGGCCTGGTCTACAAGCTGGTTCGCCAGCGCGGCAAGCCGCAGGCCCGCGATGCGCGCGTGGTGGACGCGGAATACCACGTGGTGCGCAAGCCGGTGCTCCCGCTGTCGCGTTGATCCCACCGCGGGAACCCGGTTCCCGCCTACACTTTGCGGCCGTTCCACCTGCTGCCCGGCCGCCATGACCGACCTCGTTCCCGCTCCGCCCGTGCCACGCGTCCCCGTACGCGGCGGCGGCACGTTCCCTGTCCGGCGCATCTTCTGCGTCGGCCGCAACTTCGCCGACCATGCGCGTGAAATGGGCGCGGCCGCGCCCGCTTCGAAGGCCGAACGCGGCACGCCGGTGTTCTTCCACAAGCCGGCGGACGCCATCGTCACCGGCAACGGGGACGTACCCTACCCGCCGGGCACGAACGACCTGCACCATGAGGTCGAACTGGTCGCCGCGCTGGGCGCCGACGCACCCGCGGGCACGCTGTCGCGCGAAGCGGCGCAAGACCTGGTCATCGCCTACAGCGTCGGCCTGGACCTGACCCGCCGCGACCTGCAGGGCGCCGCCAAGGCCAAGGGCCTGCCGTGGGACACCGGCAAGGGCTTCGATCATTCGGCACCGATCAGCGACCTGGTCGCCGCCGCCGAGGTCGGCGCGCTCGATAGCCGCACGTTGACCCTGCGCGTGAACGGCGATGTCCGGCAGCACGGCGCACTGCACGACCTGATCTGGGACGTGCCCGACATCCTGCACGAGCTGTCGAAGCTCTATGCACTGAAGGCCGGCGACCTGGTCTTCATGGGCACGCCGGCAGGCGTAGCCGCACTGGTGCCCGGCGACACCTTCGTGGCCTCGCTCGATGGCGTGGTGGAACTGCGCGGGCGCATCGCCGGCTGATCCTGCCTTGCACCGTCGACGCCCGGGGTTATAGTCCATCGCAGTGGCGAGTCGGCGCCGTTCCAGGAGATGACGCAATGGGCATGATCAGCGAGTTCAAGGAATTCATCGCGCGCGGCAACGTGGTCGACCTGGCCGTCGGCGTGGTGATCGGCGCGGCCTTCGGCAAGATCGTCACCACCCTGGTCGACAAGATCATCATGCCGCCCATCGGCTACCTGATCGGTGGCGTCGACTTCTCGAAGTGGGCGTGGACGCTGAAGGAAGCCACCGTCGACGCCGCGGGCAAGGAAGTGCCCGCGATCGTGGTCGGCATCGGCGAGTTCCTCAACACGGTCATCCAGTTCGTCATCGTCGCGTTCGCGATCTTCCTGCTGGTCAAGGCGGTCAACCGCCTGCACCGCAAGCCCGAGGCCGCGCCCGCAGCGCCACCCGAGGACGTGCTGCTGCTGCGCGAGATCCGCGACGCGCTGAAGAAATAACGAACGCGGCGTTCCCGATCGGCAACGCCGTCGACGGAAACACGGGGCCACGGGCTGCTAAGCTCGTGGCCTTCGTTTTTCCGGGACTTTCCATGCGCCTTGCTCCGCTGCTGCTCGCCCTGGCCGTCACCGCTCCCGCTTTCGCCGCGTCGCGCGAAACCCGCATCCCCGACGCCGCACTCGCCACCGCGGCGCAGCTGCGCGAACAGGCGCTCGCCGACCGCACCGGTTGGAACGTCGTCGAATCGCTGACGACGGAGGTGGGCCCGCGCCTGGCCGGCAGCGAGGCCGATGCGAAAGCCGTGGCGTGGGCACAGGCGAAGTTCAAGGCGCTCGGCTTCGACAAGGTGTGGATCGAACCGGTGACGTTTCCGAAGTGGGTGCGTCGCAGCGAGCGGGCCGCCGTACTCGGTGGACACGCGCAACCGCTGACGGTCACCGCACTCGGCGGCAGTCCGAAGGGCAGCGTGGAGGCGGAGATCGTCCGCTTCGCCGACCTGGCTGCACTGGAAGCGGCGCCCGCGGGATCCCTGGCCGGGAAGATCGCCTTCGTCGATTACCAGATGACCTCCGCGCGCGATGGCAGCGACTATCGCAACGGCGGCGCGATCCGCTCGAAGGGCCCGTCGGCCGCGATCCGCAAGGGCGCGATCGCGTTCCTGATGCGCTCGGCCGGCACGGACAACCATCGCGTCGCGCATACCGGCATCACCCGGTTCGACGAAGGCCTGACGCCGGTACCGTCGGCATCGCTGACCATCCCGGATGCCGACCAGTTGGCGCGCCTGCTGCAGCGCGGTCCGGTGCGCGTATCGCTCGCGCTGGATTGCGGCTGGGACGGTGAGTACACCTCGCACAACGTGATCGGCGAGATCACGGGGCGCAGCCTGCCGAAGGAGGTCGTGGTGATCGGCGGCCACCTGGATTCATGGGACCTCGGCACCGGCGCGATCGACGACGGCGCCGGCATCGCCATCACGATGGCCGCCGGCCACCTGATCGGCCAGCTGAAGCAGGCGCCGAAGCGCACCATCCGCGTGATCGCCTTCGCCAACGAGGAGCAGGGCCTGTACGGCGGCAAGGCGTATGCGGAGAAGCACCTGGGCGACATCACGCGCCACCAGATCGGTGCGGAGAGCGATTTCGGCGCCGGTCGCATCTATGCGTTCAACACCGGCGCGCCGGACCACGCGCGCAAGGCCACCGAGCAGATCGCGCAGGCGCTGGCGCCGCTGGGCATCGAGTACGCGCCCGGCAAGGGCAGCGCGGGCCCGGACATCAGCCCGTTCGCGGCAAAGGGCATGGCGTGGGCGTGGCTGGCGCAGGACGGCAGCGACTATTTCGATCTGCACCACAACGCAGACGACACGCTCGACAAGATCGACCCGGCCGCGCTGGCGCAGAACGTGGCGGCTTACACGGTGTTCGCCTACCTGGCGGCGGACGCCGAGGGCGACTTCGGCAGCCAGCTCAAAGAGACCGCGGCTACCGAGTGAGGCTCAGCGGGCGCGCTGCGCCCACTGCGCCAGGAACACCGCCGTCGCGGCGGCCACGTTGAGGCTCTCGACGGCGCCGCTGCCGGGGATCGACAGTCGCGTATCGCAGGCATCGGCGAGGCGTGCATCCATGCCTTCGCCCTCCGCACCCATCACGTAGACGAGGCGCTGCGGCAGCTTGGCGGCGAACAGGTCGTCGCCACCGCGCACGACGGTGGCGGCCAGCGAGAAACCTGCATTGCGCAGCTGGGCGGCGGCGTTGTCCGGCTGTCCCATGCGCACCAGCGGCACCTGCTCGGCACCGCCTTCGGCCACGCGCGCCGCCGCGCCGGAGATCGCCAGCGTCGAATCACGCGGTAGCAGGATGCCGGCCACGCCGAAGTGCGCGGCCGAGCGCAGGATCGCGCCGAAGTTGTGCGGGTTGCCCACGCCATCGAGCCACAACGCGGCGACGGGCTTGCCTTCGGGCAATGCGCGCAGCCAGTCGGACATCGGCAGCGGCTCGACCTTGCGCACGTCGGCCACGATGCCTTCGTGGTGCGTACTGGCCGCGAGCCGGTCGAGATCGCCCTCTTCCACCACGCGGTAGCCGACCCGCTGCTTCACGCACCACGCCAGCAACGGCTTCAGGGCCTGGATACGCGACTCGGTCAGGTAGACCTTGCGGATCGCGTCCGCGCGCCGCGCGAAGACCGCCTGCACCGCATTGAGACCGTACAGGCGGAGTTCGTCGCGCGCGCTGCCCGCGGGGCGCTCTTCGCGCGGCGAGGGCGCTTGCGGCGGCCGCCGCCGATCGGGCGGATTGCCCGGTGGCCGTGGCGGCCGGCTGTTCCAGGGATTACTCACGTCAGGCCTTCGTCTTCCAGAAGTCGGCGTTGCGGATGCCCAGCGCATCCGGATCGAACGTCGGGTCAACGCCCAGCTTCTTCTGCCGCTCGTAGTCGCGCAGCGCGATCAGCGCCGGCTTCTGCAGGATCAGGATCGCGATGACGTTCAACCACGCCATCAGGCCGACGCCGATGTCGCCCAGCGTCCAGGCCATCGCGGCGTTGTGGTACGCACCGAAGATCACCATGCCCACGATGCCCACGCGCAGCAGCAAGGTTGCCAGCGGATGGGTCTTCTTGGTGCCGGCCAGGTAGGTCAGGTTGGTCTCGGCCATGTAGTAATAGGCCATGATCGTGGTGA
The DNA here is from genome assembly GCF_056175765.1 of Pseudoxanthomonas sp. LjRoot204_2. Taxonomy (NCBI): domain Bacteria; kingdom Pseudomonadati; phylum Pseudomonadota; class Gammaproteobacteria; order Lysobacterales; family Lysobacteraceae; genus Pseudoxanthomonas; species Pseudoxanthomonas sp. LjRoot204_2. The sequence goes on from NZ_JBGFFG010000002.1 coordinate 6,072, forward strand.
AGGCGAAGAAGAACAGCGCCAGCGCCACGAACCCCGCACCCCAGCCCGGCAGCACCGATTCCACCGCGGCCTGGGTGAACTGCGCACCTTCCGAGGGTTGCAGGCCCGGAACGCCGGAGAAGATCTCGACCAGCGTGTCCTTGCCGTTCTCGGTGACGGTCTTGAACGTGTTGTACATGCCCGTCGACAGCAGCAGGAACGCCGTCGAGGTGCACACCAGCATGGTGTCGAAGTAGATCGCGAAGGCCTGCACGTAGCCCTGCTTGGCCGGGTGCGAGACCTCGGCGGCCGCGGCGGCGTGCGGGCCGGTGCCCTGGCCGGCTTCGTTCGCGTAGATGCCGCGCTTCACGCCCCAGGCGATCGCCTGGCCGATGATCGCGCCGAACGCCGCATGCGCGCCGAACGCGCTGGAGAAGATGTCGGCGAACATCGCCGGCACCTTGCCGGCGTTGGCGATCATGACGATGACCGCCATCAGGATGAACGCCAGCGCCATGAACGGCACGACGACTTCGGCGAACGTGGCGATGCGCTTGATGCCGCCGAAGATGATCAGCGCCAGCACCGCCGCCACGCCCACGCCCAGCCACAGCTTCAGCGCACCCGCACCACCGACGGCGTCGCAGCCACCGGCGCTGCACAGCACGTTGCTGGCACTGTCGGCGATGGCATTGGCCTGCACGCCCGGCAGCAGGAAGCCGGTGGCGATGACGGTCGCCACGGCGAAGGTGACGGCGTACCACTTCAGGCCCATCGCCTTCTCGATGTAGTAGGCCGGACCGCCGCGATAGCGCCCCTCGCCATCCTTTTCCTTGTAGATCTGCGCCAGCGTGCATTCGATGTACGACGTGGACGCGCCCAGGAAGCCCATCACCCACATCCAGAACACCGCACCGGGGCCGCCGTAGGCGATCGCGGTGGCGACGCCGGCGATGTTGCCGATGCCCATGCGGCCGGCCATCGAAATGGCCAGGGCMTGGAACGAAGATACGCCCGCATCGGATTTCTGCCCGGTGACGGTCAGGCGGCACATCTCGGCGAAGCCGCGGACCTGCATCACGCGGGTGCGGAGGGTGAACCACAGGCCGGCACCCAGGCACAGCGCGATCAGCGCGTTGCTCCAGATGATGCCGTTCAACCAGTTGAAAAAGGCTTCCACGGGGATGCGTCTCCGTCGTTCGTGCGTGCGCTGGGATACGGGAAGGCGGCGCAGGGCGCCGCCGGGTACCTGCAAGATAACCGCAACACGCGCCGCTGCGCAGTCCCCGCCGGCGTTTCAGCCGGGCCAGACCCGCCCGAACAGCCTCAGGTCGTGCAGTCCGTCCGCCTTCCGGATCGCGGCCCGCCGACAGCCTTCCTCGACGAAGCCGTTCTTCACCAGCACCCGCGCGGAAGCCGGGTTGGTGTCCAGCACGTTGGCCTCGATGCGGCGCAGCGACAGCGCAGGCACCACCCAGCCCAGATAGGTGGCCACCACGCGCGTCATGTGACCCCGGCCCCAGTGCGCGCGCCCGAGCCAGTAGCCCAGTTCCGCGGCGTGGCCCCGCTCGCCCGCGTGCGGGCGCACGGCGATGCCTCCGCTGGCTCCGCCATCGATCTCGATCGCGAATACCGGATGCCGGAAGTCCACCACATGGCCGGCCAGGAACGCCTCGCCATCGGCGCGCGTATATGGGTGAGGGAAACGCTCGCTCAGGCCACGCGGCACCTGAGGATCGTCGGCGTTGCGCAGCAGGGCTTCGAGATCGTCCTGCCGCCATGCACGCAGCAGGAAGCCGTCGCCCGCGATGCGTACGTCCGCATGCGGGCGCGCGCCGGTGTCAGCCATGGCCGCCGACGGAGGGTGTCTCGGCTTCCAGTTTGCTCAGCTCGTGCGCCACCGCTTCGGGCGAACGCGTGAACGGCGCCAGCAGCGCGTAGAACGCCGGCACCACGTACAGCGAGAGCAGCGTCGAGAACGTCACGCCGAAGATGACCACCACGCCGATGGTGGCGCGGCTGGCCGAGCCCGGCCCGCCTGCCAGTACCAGCGGCACCGCGCCCATGACGGTGGCGACGGACGTCATGAGGATCGGACGCAGGCGCACGCGTGCGGAGTCGGCGATGGCCTGCGCCACGCTGGCGCCGTCGTCGCGCAGCTGGTTGGCGAATTCCACGATCAGGATGCCGTTCTTCGCCGCCAGGCCGATCAGCATGACGATGCCGATCTGGCTGAAGAGGTTCAGCGTGCCGCCGGTGACCCACAGGCCGATCAGCGCGCCCAGCACCGCCAGCGGCACGGTCAGCATGATGATCAGCGGGTGGATGAAGCTCTCGAACTGCGCCGCCAGCACCAGGTAGACGATCAGCAGCGCTAGCGTGAACGTCAGCAGGATGGCGCCGCCGGCCTCCTGGTACTCGCGCGATTCACCCTTCCAGTCGATCTGTGCGTAGTCCGGCAGCTCCTCCGCCACCGCCTGCCGTGTCCACTCCAGCGCTTCTCCCATCGTGTAGCCCGGCGCGAGCCCGGCGCTGATGGTGATCGCGCGCAGGCGGTTGAAGCGGTTGAACGTGCCCGGCTCGGCGATCTCGCTGAGCGTCACCAGGTTCGACAGGGGAACCAGTGCGCCATCGGTGCCGCGCACGTAGGTATTGGCCAGATCCTCGGTGTTGGCGCGGTTCTCCCGACCGGCCTGCAGCATGACGTCGTATTCCTCGCCGTTGTCCACGTACGTGGTCACCTGGCGCGAACCCATCATCGTTTCCAGCGTGCGGCCGATCTCCTGCACCGGCACGCCCAGATCGGCGGCGCGGTCGCGGTCGATGTTCACGCGCATCTGCGGGCGCGTTTCCTTGTAGTCAGAATCCGGATCCTGGATGCCAGGGTTGGATTCCATCCGCTGCAGGATGCGGTCGCGCCACTGCGCCAGTTCGGCGTAGTCCGGGCCGCCCAGCACCAGCTGGTAGCGCTGGCCGCGACTGCCGACGAGGCCACCGGCGACGTTCGCGCGCGCCTGCACGCCCGGCAGCTTCGAAAGTTCCGCGCGCAGGCCGTTGACGACATCGTCCGTCGTCGCCTCGCGCTCGTGCCAGTCCTGCAGGAAGACGATGACCTGGCCGGTATGCATGTCCTCGCTGCCGCCGAATCCGCGCGGCACGCGCGAGTTGGCCCGCTCGATCGGCTTGTCGCCGCCGACCTGCCCCATCACGATGCGTTCGACCTGCTGCATCTGGTTGACCATGTAGTCGAAGCCGGCGCCTTCCGGCCCATCCACCATCACGAAGAAGCGGCCGCGGTCTTCTGCCGGCGCGAGCTCGCTGGGCACGCGCAGGCCCAGCACCACCACCGCCACGCCGCACAGCGCCATCGCCAGCAGCACCAGGCCGAGGATGCGCTTGCCGCTCATCGCGACAAGCCGCTCCACGTGGCGACCGTAGCCATTGCTGACGCGGGTGAGCGTGCGGTTGGTCCACGCATTCAGGCCGCGCGGCTCGGTGTGGGGCCGAACCAGCTTGGACGACATCATCGGCGTGAGCGTCAGCGCGACGAAAGCGGAAATCGCCACCGCCGCCGCCAACGCCACCGACAGCTCACGGAACAGGCGGCCGGTGTTGCCCTCCATGAAGCCCACCGGCAGGAACACGGCCACCAGCACCGCGGTGGTCGCGATGACCGCGAACGCCACCTGCGCCGTGCCGCGGCGTGCGGCGACCAGCGCAGGCTCGCCCAGGTCGGCGCGCCGCTGCACGTTCTCCAGCACCACGATGGCGTCGTCCACCACCAGGCCGATGCAGAGCACCAGCGCGAGCAGGGTCAGCAGATTGATCGAGAAACCGAACGCATACAGCGCGATGAAGGCGGACACCAGGCAGACCGGCACCGTCACCGCCGGAATCAACGCCGCGCGCAGGCTGCCGAGGAACAGCCAGATGACCAGGAACACCAGCACCATCGCTTCGCCCAGCGTCCAGTACACGCGTTCGATGGACGCTTCGATGAAGGTGGTGCTGTCGAAGGCGATGAAGATTTCCGTGCCTTCCGGCAGCGTCTGCTGGATCACCTCGGCTTCGGCACGGGCCGCGCGGGCCACGTCCAGCGCGTTGGCGGTGGACGTGCGCACGATGCCCAGGCCGACGTTCGGCACCGCATTGCTGCGCAGGTAGGATCGGCGCTCCTCCGCGCCCAGCTCGACCTTCGCCACATCACCGAGCCGGACGACATAACCGTCCGCGCCTTTGCGCAGCGGCAGCTGCGCGAACTGTTCGGGGCGCTGGTAGCCGCGCTCGACGCGCAGGGTGAAGTCGCGCGCCTGCGATTCGATGCGGCCGGCCGGCAGTTCGACGTTCTGCGCACGCAGCGCGGTTTCCACGTCACCGGTGGTGACGCCACGCGCGGCCATCGCTTCGCTATCGAGCCAGATGCGCATCGCATAGCGCTGGCCGCCGCCCAGTTGCACGCGGGCCACGCCATCGAGCGCGGACAGGCGGTCCAGCACGTAGCGGTCGGCGTAGTCGGTCAGCTCCATCGTGTCCATCACGGTGGAACGCATGTTCAACCAGATGATGACGTCGGCGTCGGCTTCCACCTTGGAGATCTGCGGCGGATCGGCCTCCTCCGGCAGGCGGTTCATCACCCGGCTGACGCGGTCTCGCACGTCGTTGGCGGCGGCTTCGATGTCGCGGCTGAGGTTGAACTCGATGGTGACGTCGGCACGGCCGTTGCGGCTGCTCGACTGGATGGTCTTGATGCCCTCGATGCCGGACAGGCCGTCCTCGAGGATCTGGGTGATGCGCGTCTCGACCACAGCGGCCGACGCACCCGGGTAGTTCACTTCCACCGACACGATCGGCGGATCGATGTTGGGCAGTTCGCGCAGGGTCAGGCGCAGGAACGACATCACGCCCAGCACGACCAGCAGCAGGCTGACCACCACTGCGAAGACGGGGCGCTTGATCGACAGATCGGAGAGCTTCATGGCGCTCAGCCCTTGCCGTCGGCGGCGGGCGCGTCCTGCTTCGGCGGCGCGGCCGGCGCGGCATCGGCCACTTTCACGCCGGGGCGCAGCTTGCCGGTGCCGTCGATGACGATGCGGTCACCCGCGGCGACGCCTTTCAGGATCTCGACGCGACCGTCGCGGCGCACGCCGGCGGTGATCRGTGCCTGTTCGACGCTGCCATCCGCCTTGACGCGGTAGACGAACGAGTCGCGTCCCACCTGCACCACCGCGATCTCGGGAATCACCAGCGCCTGCCGCTCGGGACGGAACAGGCGCACGTCGAGCAGCATGCCGGGACGCAGCCTGCGGTCCTCATTGGCGAAGACCGCGCGAACGGTGACGGCGCGGGTGGCCGGATCGATGCGCGCGTCGACGGTCTCGACCTGGCCTTCGAACGACACGCCGGGGTACGCCGTGGCCGTCGCCGTCACTGCATTACCCGGTTCGACCGAGGCCAGCGCGGCTTCCGGCAACTGGAAGTCGACGTACATGCGCGAGAGGTCGTCGAGCGTGGCGATGGTGCTGTTGGCCGTGATCAGCGAACCGGGGCTGACCTGGCGGATACCGAGGACGCCGGCAAACGGTGCGCGCACGCTGCGGTCGCTGATGTCGGCACGCGCCTGGCGCACGCGGGCGGCGGCGGCATCGCGCAGGGCCAGCTGGGTATCGAGTTGCGAGCGCGCGATCAGTTGCTGGTCGGCCAGCTCCTTCTGCCGGCGATACAGGCGGTCCGCTTCGGCGAAGGTCGCCTCGGACTGCACCAGCGCGGCCTGTGCCGCGTCGCCCTTCAGCGTGACCAGCGTCTGCCCGGCCTTGACCTGCTGGCCGCTCTCGAAATGCACGTCCTGCACGATCTCGCTGACCTTCGCGGTCAGGGTGACGGATTCGCGCGCTTTCGCCGTGCCGAGTGCCTGCAGGGTGTCGCTCCAGGCGCCCGATTGCACGACCTGGGTGGTGACCGGGATCGGACGCTCGCCCGCATTGCCCTTGGCCTTCGCCTGTCCGTCCTCGCCACCACCGCACGCGGCAAGCAGCAGCAGGGGCAGCGCGACCAGCAGGGCGCGGGGAGCGGATCGGTTGAGCATGGAACTTCCCGTAATCATCGTTATCTACGCAAGTCTACCGGCCCTACGTGACGCGAGGCGCGACAGATGCGGTAGTCGGTGCGGGAAACGCGCCGAAGGGCGGGCGGTGCACACACCCGACCATGACCAATGACCCTTGCCGGCCACGGAGGGCCGACGGCCGGGCTACTCCAGACCCAGCGTCGCCAGCACCTGCAACGCGAGCGCCTCGGGGTCGTGCTCGCCTGCATGCAGATGTATGTCGGGGCGTTCGGGCGCTTCGTACGGGGAATCGATGCCGGTGAAGTTGGGAATCAGGCCGGCACGCGCCTTCCTGTACAGACCCTTCACATCGCGCGCTTCCGCCAGCGCCAGCGGCACATCGACGAACACCTCGACGAACTCCCCCTCGTCGAACCGCTCGCGCGCCATGCGCCGTTCCGCGCGGAACGGCGAAATGAAGCTGACCAGCACGATCAGCCCGGCGTCGGTCATCAGCTTCGCCACCTCCGACACGCGACGGATGTTCTCCACGCGGTCCTCGTCGGTGAAGCCGAGGTCGCGGTTCAGGCCGTGGCGCACGTTGTCGCCGTCCAGCAGGAAGCTGTGGTAACCCAGCGCATGCAGACGCTTGTCCACCAGGTTGGCGATGGTCGACTTGCCCGCGCCGGACAGGCCGGTGAACCAGAGCACCTTCGGCGCCTGGCCCTTCTGGCGCGCACGCGCGGCCTTGTCCACGTCGACGTGCTGCCAGTGCACGTTGCCGGCGCGGCGCAGTGCGAAGTCCAGCGTGCCGGCACCGGCCGTCGCGTTGTCGTAGCGGTCGATCAGGATGAAGCCGCCGAGTGCGCGGTTGCGCGCGTAGGCCTCGAAGGCGATCGGTTCGTCGAGGCTGAGGTTGCAGTAGCCCACCTCGTTGAGCTCCAGCCGCTTCGCGGCCAGGTGCTCCTGGGTGTTCACGTCGATGCGGTGCTTGATCTCGGTGACCGTGGCCGACACGGTGCGCGCACCGATCTTCAGCAGGTAGGGCCGGCCCGGCAGCAGCGGCGCATCCGACATCCACAGCAGGTGGGCGGCGAACTGATCCGCCACTTCGGGCGGGTCGCCGGCGGCGGCGATCACATCGCCGCGGCTGATGTCGATCTCGTCGGCCAGGGTCAGCGTGACGGCCTGCCCGGCCGATGCCGACGCGACCTCGCCGTTGGCATCCAGCACCTGGGCAACGCGCGTACGGCGCGACGATGGCAGAACGACCACCTCGTCACCGGGCTTCACCTGCCCCGCGGCGATCGTGCCGGCATAGCCGCGGAAATTCTGGTGCGGGCGATTGWCCCACTGCACCGGCAGGCGCAGGCCGTCGCCGTTTTCCTGCGCCTCCACCTGCACCTGCTCCAGGTGCTCCAGCAGTGCGGGACCGGCGTACCAGGGCGTGCGCGCCGAACGCGACGACAGGTTGTCGCCTTCCAGCGCCGACAGTGGGATGCAGGTGACCTCCGCGATGCCCAGGCGCTGCGCCAGCGCGCGGTAGTCCGCGGCGATGCGCGCGAACACGGCTTCGTCGAAGCCCACCAGGTCCATCTTGTTCACCGCCAGCACCACGTGGCGGATGCCGAGCAGCGAGACGATGTAGCTGTGCCGGTGGGTCTGGGTCAGCAGACCCTTTCGCGCATCCGCCAGCACCACGGCCAGGTCCGCGGCGGACGCGCCGGTGGCCATGTTGCGGGTGTACTGCTCGTGGCCCGGGCAGTCGGCGACGATGAACTTGCGCTGGTCGGTGTCGAAGTAGCGGTAGGCCACGTCGATGGTGATGCCCTGCTCGCGCTCGGCGGCCAGGCCGTCCAGCAGCAGCGCGTAGTCGATGCGCTCGCCCTGGGTGCCGTGCTTGCGGCTGTCCTTCTCCAGTGCGGCCAATTGGTCGTCGAACAGCCGCTTGCTGTCGTACAGCAGGCGGCCGATCAGGGTGCTCTTGCCGTCGTCCACGCTGCCGCAGGTGATGAAGCGCAGCAGCGGCTTGGACTCGTGCTGCTTGAGGTAGCCGGCGATGTCGGTAGGGGCATTCATCAGAAATAACCCTCCAGCTTCTTCTTCTCCATCGACGCGCCCGGATCGTGGTCGATCACCCGGCCCTGGCGCTCGGAGCTGGTGGTGACGAGCATCTCGGCGATGATCTTCTCCAGCGAGTCAGCCTCGGACTCGATCGCGCCGGTCAGCGGATAGCAGCCCAGGGTGCGGAAGCGCACCCGCCGCTGCTGCGGCACTTCGCCTTCTCGCAGCGGCAGGCGGTCGTCGTCGACCATCAGCAGCGCGCCGTCGCGTTCGACGACCGGTCGCTCGGCGGCGAAGTACAGCGGGACCACCGGGATGTTCTCGCGATAGATGTAGAGCCAGATGTCCAGCTCGGTCCAGTTCGAAAGCGGGAACACGCGCACGCTCTCGCCGGTGTTGATGCGGGCGTTGTAGAGGTTCCACAGCTCCGGTCGCTGGTTCTTCGGGTCCCAGCGGTGCTTGTCGTTGCGGRACGAGAACACGCGTTCCTTGGCGCGCGACTTCTCCTCGTCGCGGCGCGCACCGCCGATGGCCGCGTCGAAGCGGTAGTGGTCCAGCGCCTGTTTCAGGCCCTGGGTCTTCATCACGTCGGTGTGGACGGTGGCGCCGTGGGTGATCGGGCCGATGTCGCGGGCGATGCCATCCGGATTGATGTGCACGCGCAGGTCCACGCCGGTCTCGGCGGCGCGCAGGTCGCGGAAGGCGATCATCTCGCGGAACTTCCAGCGCGTGTCCACGTGCAGCAGCGGGATCGGCGGCCGGGCCGGGGCGAACGCCTTCAGCAGCAGGTGCAGCAGCACCGAGCTGTCCTTGCCCACCGAATACAGCAGCACCGGATTGCGGAACTCGGCGGCGACCTCCCTGAGGATGTGGATGCTTTCCGCTTCCAGGCGGTCGAGGTGGGACAGGTGGTGTACGGCGGTCATCGAGGGGTGCGGCAGGGCTGGAATCCGGACGCGCTAGCCTAGCAGGGCTTCGCGTGATCGCCGGGAGGGCCGCCAGTATTCGGCCGCGGGCTCATGCCGTCGAAATAAGCGGGGGACATAAGCCCATAACCAGGCGTCCTTTCTGCCCGGGGGAACGGGTTCCTAACATCGACCGTCCCAGTCGCGCCCGTGGGCCACGCCGATGTCCGCCACCCAGCCAGTCCTCGCCCCCATCCCCCTCGCGGAGGAGCGGCGGGCGCTGCTGGCCCAGGCGGTAGCCGGCCTGGATGGCGCGAGCCTGTGGTGGATCTCCGGCTATACCGCTGGATTRGCGCAGGYCCAACTGGCGCCGCCGGCCTCGCCGACCACGTTGCCGAAAGCGATCGCCCCGGCCACCGGTGCGCAGGCCGCGCAGCGCCTGACCATCGTGTATGGCAGTCAGACCGGCAACGCCCGCCGTGCCGCCGAGGCGTTGTCCCAACAGGCCGAAGCCGCCGGACTGTCGGTCCGCCTGCTGCGCGCCGACGCTTACCCGCAGCGCGAACTGGCCAGCGAGCGCCTTCTCTATGTCGTCATCAGCACGCAGGGCGAAGGCGACCCGCCGGACGACAGCATCGGCCTGGTCGAATTCCTGCGCGGCAAGCGAGCGCCCAAGCTGCCGGAACTGAAGTACGCCGTGCTCGGCCTGGGCGATTCCAGCTATGCCGACTTCTGCGGCATCGCGTCGCGGCTGGATGCGCGCCTAGCCGAACTCGGCGGCAGCCGGCTGTTCGCCGCGGGCCTGGCCGACCTCGACATCGACACCGTCGCCACGCCATGGCGCGAGCAGGCCCTGGCCCACGCCCGCGACCTGCTGAAGGCACCGGCAACGGCCACGACCCCGTTGGCGACCGTCACCCCGCTGCGCCCGGGTCACGCCGCCGCGTGGTCGCACGAGCACCCGTTCCCGGCCGAGCTGCTGCTCAACCAGCGCATCAGCGGCCGTGATTTCAAGGGACCGCGCTTCGGCCAGCACGGCGTTGCCGACAAGGACGTGCGCCATATCGAACTGTCGCTGGACGGCAGCGGCCTGCAGTACGAGCCCGGCGATGCGCTGGGCATTCGCCATCGCAATACGCCCGCGCTCGTCGATGCGGTGCTCGATGCGCTGCACCTGGACGGCAGCGCCGCCGTCAGCGAAGGCAGCGACACCCTGCCGCTCCGCGAGTGGCTGGCCGCGCGCCGCGAACTGACCCGGCTGTCGCGCTCGTTCCTGGCCACGCATGCGGCGCATGCGCAGGCGCACGAGCTCAATGCGCTGCTCGCACCCGCGCAGAACGCCGCGCTGGCGCAACTGTCCAACACGCACCAGCTGATCGACGTGCTGCGCCGCTGGCCGGCCGGCTGGAGCGCGCAGGAGCTGGTCGCCGCGCTCCGCCCGCTCGCGCCGCGCCTGTACTCGATCGCCTCCAGCCGCAAGCGCGTCGGCGAGGAAGCGCACTTGACCGTCGACGTGCTGGGCTACGAAGCCTTCGGCCACGCGCATGGTGGCGCGGCCAGCGGTTTCCTGGCGGCGCTGGACGAAGGCGACCAGGTCCCGGTGTACATCGAGGCCAACGAGCGCTTCCGCGTGCCGGCCGACGGCAGCCGCGACATCCTGATGATCGGTCCGGGCAGCGGCGTGGCGCCGTTCCGCGGCTTCGTGCAGGAGCGTGCGGAGACCGGCGCGCGCGGCCGCAACTGGCTGTTCTTCGGCGCCCCGCACTTCAACCACGGCTTCTTCTACCAGAGCGAGTGGCAAGACGCGCTGCGCAGCGGCGAACTGCACCGCCTGGACCTGGCGTTCTCGCGCGACCAGGCGCGTAAGATCTACGTGCAGGACCGCCTGCGCGAGCGCGGCCGCGAGGTTTACGCCTGGCTGCAGAACGGCGCGCACCTGTACGTCTGCGGCGCCATCGGCATGGGCAAGGACGTGCATGCCGCGCTGCAGGCCATCGTGGCCGAGCACGGCGGGCTGGACGAGGATTCGGCGCGCGAGTACCTGATGCAGCTGCAGACGGAGGGACGCTATAGCCGCGATGTGTACTAACTCTGATACCGATGTGGGAGCGACGTAAGTCGCGACCCCAGGGTCCCGAGCACAGCCATCGCGACTTACGTCGCTCCCACAGCCAAGAGCACCCATGAGCACCCATTCCGTCGAAGACATCAAATCCGAGAGTCACYGGCTCCGCGGCAGCCTGCTCGACAGCCTGGCCGACCCGGTCACCGGCGCGCTGCGCGAATCGGACCAGACCCTGATCAAGTACCACGGCAGCTACCAGCAGGACGACCGCGACCTGCGCGACGAGCGGCGCCGGCAGAAGCTGGAGCCGGCCTACCAGTTCATGATCCGCACGCGCACGCCAGGCGGCGTGGTCACGCCGGAGCAGTGGCTGAAGCTGGACGCGATCGCCACGCAATACGCCAACCACTCGCTGCGCATCACCACGCGGCAGGCGTTCCAGTTCCACGGCGTCATCAAGCGCGAACTGAAAGCCACGATGCAGGCCATCAACGCCGCGCTGATCGACACGCTGGCCGCCTGCGGCGACGTCAACCGCAACGTGCTTGTCGCGGCCAATCCGCTGGAATCGCGTGCGCATGCCGAGGTGCAGGCCTGGGCAGCGAAGCTGTCGGAACATCTGCTGCCGAACACGCGCGCTTATTACGAGATCTGGCTGGACGAGGAACGCGTGGCCGGCAGCGGCGAGGAAGAGGAGCCCATCTACGGCGCCACCTACCTGCCGCGCAAGTTCAAGATCGGCTTCGCGGTGCCGCCCGTCAACGATGTGGACGTGTTCGCCAACGATCTCGGCTTCATTGCCGTCCTCGAGGACGGCGTGCTGGCCGGTTTCAACCTGGTGATCGGCGGCGGCATGGGCGCGACCCATGGCGATGCGGAGACCTATCCGCGCGTCGGCAACGTGGTCGGCTTCATCACGCCCGACCAGTTGCTCGATGTCGCCACGGCCGTCGTCACCACCCAGCGCGACCTCGGCAACCGCGAGCTGCGCAAGCGCGCGCGCTTCAAGTACACCATCGACGACCATGGCCTGGACAAGGTGGTCGGCGAGATCGAACGCCGCAGTGGCGTGGCCCTGCAGCCCGTACGCGCCTTCCGCTTCGACCACAACGGCGACCGCTACGGCTGGGTGGAAGGCGAGGACGGGCGCTGGCACCTGACCCTGCACCTGTTCGCCGGCCGCATCGCCGACACCGCGCATGCGACCCACCTGACCGGCCTGCGCGAGATCGCCAACGTGCATCGGGGCGAGTTCCGCATGACGGCGAACCAGAACCTGGTGATCGCCGGCGTGCCGGCGGGCGAACGCGAACGCGTCGATGCGCTCGTGAGGGCGCATGGGCTGGACGCTGGCGAACGCCTGGGCACGGCGCTGCAGCGCGCAGCGGTGGCTTGCGTGGCGCTCCCGACCTGCGGCCTGGCGATGGCCGAAGCCGAACGCTACCTGCCCGACTTCACCAACCGCCTGCAGYCGCTGCTGGAAAAGCACGGCCTGCGCGATGCGCCGATCCTGCTGCGCATCTCCGGGTGCCCGAACGGCTGCTCGCGTCCCTACCTCGCCGAGATCGCCCTCGTCGGCAAGGCGCCGGGCCGCTACAACCTGATGCTCGGCGGCGACGCGCGCGGCCAGCGCCTCAACACGCTCTACCGCGAAAACATCGACGAAGCCGCGATCCTCGACACCCTCGACGACCTGTTCGCGCGCTACGCCGGCGAACGCGCCGACGGCGAAGGCTTCGGCGACTTCCTCCACCGCAGCGGCGTGGTCGCCCTGCCGTCGTACCCCACCCACCGACAGATCGCACTGGAACTGCACGCATGAGCGCCCCCGCCCTTTCCCTGGACACCGACCAGATCGCCGAGCACAACGCCTGGCTGGAAACGCAGACGGCCGAACAGCGCGTCGCCTGGGCACTCAAGCACGGCCCGGCGGAAGCGGCGATGTCCTCGAGCTTCGGTGCGCAGGCCGCGGTGCTGCTGCACATGGTGTCGCAGCAGAAGCCGGACGTGCCGGTGATCCTGATCGACACTGGCTACCTGTTCCCTGAGACCTACCGCTTCGCCGACGAACTGGTCGAGCGCCTGAAACTCAACCTGCAGGTCTTCCGTCCGTTGGTCAGCCGCGCCTGGATGGAAGCCCGCCATGRCCGCCTGTGGGAACAGGGCCTGGTAGGCATCGAGCAGTACAACAGCCTGCGCAAGGTGGAACCGATGAAGCGCGCGCTGAAGGATCTGGGCGTGGGCACCTGGTTCACCGGCCTGCGCCGCACGCAGTCGACCAGCCGTGCGAACGCGCCGTCGCTGCAGCAGCGCGAGGCCCGCTGGAAGATCAACCCCATCGTCGACTGGACCGACCGCGATGTCTGGCAGTACATGAAGCAGCATGACCTGCCCTACCACCCGCTGTGGGAACAGGGCTACGTCTCGATCGGCGACTTCCACACCACGCGCCGCTGGGAACCCGGCATGCGCGAGGAAGACACCCGCTTCAACGGCCTGAAGCGCGAGTGCGGCATCCACGTCGAGGTCTGATGGCGACGCCGGTGGCCTGACGCTTTCGCGCCGGGCCAGCCCGGTTTCATCGCCGGATCGCCKGGTCTGTCGCGGCCCCCCTTCCCTCTGCGGATGACCCCGTTATCCTCCACGGCACTCCCAACGCCGTGGTGTCCGACGTGTTCCCCAGCCTGCTCCTGATCGTCCGCATCCTCATCGCCTGGTTCGGCGCCGTGCTCATGGCGGGCTTCATCTGGAACGGCATCTTCGAGCGGACGGTGCTGTCGGGAGCGGCGGAGTGGCTCTTCAATCTCGCCTCGACGCTGGTGATGCTGTCGGTGCTGATCGGCCTGATCAGCCACTTGCGCCGCATCTGGCTGATCACCGGGCGACTGGACAGCACCACCCTGGCGAGCCGACAGCGTCGACAGATCGAAGTGCCGCTGGACACCGCCGCCACCTTCGCCCTGATCGAAGGCGCACTGCGCGAACTGCCCCGCGCCGAAGACGCCGAAAGCGCGCCCGACAGCCTGCAGGTGCGGGTCAAGGTGCGCCGCGCGGACAGTTTCGACGGCCCGAGCCAGCCCTCGCGCTTCAACATCATGGCGCGCTTCGCGGTGAAGCGCGACCTGGTGCAGGCCACGGTCACGCCCGGCAACGGCACCAGCAGCATCACCCTGATGGTGGGTCCGGATGCGAGCGCATGGCTCGACCTGTTCGTACTCGACGACGGCGTCAACGTCGAGAACGTCGAGGCCGTCACGCGCGCGATCACCCGCCGCGTCGCCGACCAGCGCCGGCAGGAGCAGGCCGATGTCGTGAAGACCGTCAGCGAGAAGGAACTGACCGTGGCGCGCCTGAACCTGCTCAATGCGCAGGTCGAACCGCACTTCCTCTACAACACGCTGGCCAGCGCGCAGGTGCTGACCCGCACCGATCCGCCACGCGCCGACATCATGCTTGGCCACCTGATCCAGTACCTGCGCAGTTCGCTGCCGCGCACCGACGATGCACTGTCGACGCTGGGCGAGGAACTGGAGCGGACGCTGGCCTACCTCGAGATCCTGAAGATCCGCATGGGCAGCCGCCTGTCGATGCAGGTCGAGGTACCCGACGCACTGAAGTCCGTGCCCATGCCATCGATGATGCTGCAGACGCTGGTCGAGAACGCAATCAAGCATGGCCTGGAGCCCAAGACCGGCGGCGGCACCATCTGGATCCTCGCGCGCCGGCATGACGACCATGCCACGCTCACCGTCGCCGACGATGGCCAGGGCTTCGGCGGCCAGAGCGCCGGCACCGGCATTGGCCTGAAGAACCTGCGCGAACGCCTGCGCCTGACCTTCGGCAACGATGCCTCGTTCGCCATCGTGTCCAACTTCCCCAGTGGCGTCGCCGCCACGCTGACGCTGCCGCTGGACGGCAAGGCAGGTGCCGCATGAATTTCCGGGGCGTGATCGCCGAAGACGAGGAGCTGCTGCGCACCGCGCTGTCCTCGCTGTTGAAGGAGGCCTGGCCGCAGCTGGAGATCGTGGCCGAATGCGAAGACGGCGCCAGCGCGCTGGAATCGATCGCCGAGCTGCAGCCGGACGTGGCCTTCCTCGATATCCGCATGCCCGGCCTGACCGGCATCGAAGTCGCACGCGGCCTGGCCGATGCGAGCCCGCGCACGCAGGTCGTGTTCGTCACGGCGTACGATCAGTACGCGATCGACGCGTTCGAACAGGGCGCCATCGACTACCTGCTGAAGCCGATCACGCGCGAGCGCTTGCTGGCCACCGTGCAGCGCATCCAGGCGCGTGCAGCGGCGGGGCATCCGGATGGCGCCACGCTGGACGCGCTTCTGCGCCACCTGTCGGCACGCCAGGTCGTTTCATCCAAGCCGCCGCTGGTGTGGATCACCGCCAGCGCAGGCAAGGACACCAGGCTGATCATGGTCGACGACGTGGCCTACTTCCAGGCAGACAACAAATACACCACGGTGATGACGGCCGACGGCGAATCGCTGCTGCGCACGCCGCTGCGCGAACTGCTCGATTCGCTGGATACCACCACGTTCAAGCAGATCCACCGCTCCACCATCGTCAACATGAAGGCGGTCGCGTCGGTCAGTCGCGACGAAACCGGCCGCGGCCGATTGAAACTGAAGACGCGTCCGGAAGTGCTGACGGTCAGCCAGCCCTTCATGACCCTGTTCCGCAACATGTAGCACCGCTTTAAACCCGCCCGCCCTCCGCGGCATCCAACGTGGCAACGCCGGCACGACGCAGCATGCGTCGTGGAGGGCATGCCTTTGCCCATCGAAACATCCGAGGAAACGCCATGCGCATCATCACGTCCCTGGTGTCCTGCCTGCTGGCTTTGGCAGGATGCGATGAAAAGCCCAGCGTCACCACCATCCACCACAGCAGCGCGAACGGTGTCGATACGCTTTTCAGCAAGACCACGCTGAAGGAAGGCGTAGCGACGTTCGAATGCTTCGCCAGCGAAAGCGGCCAGTGCCACTACCTCGTCTACACGGAGACGTGCCCGACGCCCGCGCCGGGCGAGGACCCCGGGGCCTGCGAACGCAGCACGCTGGAGGACTTCGCGCTGGCGCCCGGCAAGGCGCATGAGATTCGCGGCCTGCCCCAGGATTTCAGGCAATGCGTCTCGAAGAACGCCGATGCCGATCCGGCGTGCGGAGGCTGACGCCGCTCAGCGTACGGGGTTGACCATGGAACGACGTTCCAACACGCAGGCAAGCCCGAAGCCGATGACGTAGGCGACCACGTCCAGCCAGTCCGGCGTGCTGCCGAGCACGATGCGCAGCACCGGCGACGTCACCTGCCAGCCCGCTTGCTGGCTGACATACTGCCCCGCTTCGACGGCCAGCCCGACGGAGAGCGCAATCAGCGGACGCACCGGTGGACGCAGCCATACGACGCAGGCGAGCACGCAATGCACCCAGACGACGGCGAGCACGTCGCCAGCGAAGCTGCGCAACCATCCCAGTCCCGCGCCGGCGGTCGCCAGCAACACGAGCAGCACGAACAGGCCCACCGCCCACGATGCCGCCGTGCGGTCGAACCGCCACCTCATGCGCTGCCGCAATGCGCACCCTCGAGGCTCTTGCTGCCGCAGGCCAGGCATTTGCGGTACTTCTGCCGATGCCGGTTGTAGCGCACCCGCGACATCATGCCGCCGCACGCGCAGCGCAGCTCATGGCCCAGCGTCCACCGGTAAAGGCGCCAGCTGGAGTGGAGCGCCCAGGCCGTCCCCAGCAGGATCGCCAGCAGGAACGAAAGCGAGGCCAGCCGCTGCGGCGTGATGTCGCCGAGTGCGCGCCCGCTGCGCGTCACCACTTCGGCCGTGGCGAAGCCGCCCACCGCCAGCACCACGGCGGGGGCGTACATGCGAGCAACCATCCGGGAAATTCGGTTCATCGGACGCAGGAGAGGGGCGACGACGCGCAGACTCGCCCGCGCCGGCATGCCGCGTCAATCACGCGGCCTGGACCGGCCTCAGCTGGTGATCGTCTGCGTCAGCGACTGCCAGGTCGGCGGTTCCGGCCAGTCCGGATCCTGGTTGCCGTCGATCACCCGGCGCAAGTCGCGGCGATCGATCTGCGGCGCCAGCGCCCGCACCAGGTCCAGCGCGTAATCGCGCAGCACGCGCTCGCGCGGCAGCACGGCCCACGCGATGCACTCCTTCACTTCCACCGGTGCGGGCCAGGYGCGCAGGTCGGTGTCGGCCGCGTTCACCGCCATCTCCGCCAGCAGGCCGACGCCGAGCCCGGCCCGCACGTAGGTCTTGATGAGGTCGGCGTCCAGCGCGGTCAGGGCGATGTCGGGTTCCAGTCCCACCTTGGCGAATGCGCGCTGCAACGACGATCCGGGCCGCGTCGACGACTCGTAGCTGATCAGCGGCTGGTCGGCCAGGTCGGCCATGCCGGGCACGCGACCGAGTTGCTCCAGCGCATGCCCGCGCGGCACCAGCACCAGGCGACGCCAGCGGTAAAGCGGCACGGCGATGCCCGCCTGCGGCGCGTCGCCCGCCGTACTGACCACGGCCATGTCGGCGTCGCCCTGCGTCAGCAGGTCCAGCGCCTGGCTTTCCGGCGCCTGCTGCAGGTGCACGCTGACCTGCGGGAAATCCCGCTTGATCTGCGCGATGGCCGGCGGCAACACGAAACGCGCCTGTGTATGCGTGGTCACCAGCACCAGCTGCCCTTGGCTTTCACGGCGCTGGTTGGCGGCGTAGGTCCGGATGTTGTTGGCCTCGGCCAGCACCAGGCGCGCGCGGTCGATCACTTCCTGGCCGGCCGGGGTCACGCTTTCCAGGCTGCGCCCCTTGCGGACGAACAGCAGGAAGCCCAGCTCGTCCTCCAGTTGTTTCAACTGCTTGGACAGGCCGGGCTGGGTGGCATGCACGCGCGCCGCCGCCAGCGTGATGTTGAGGTCGGCATCGGCGATCGCCACCAGGTAGCGGAGTTGGGTCAGCGTCATCGGCGTGGGGCGTGGGGGCCCACCGGAAGGGGCCTTGGACTGTAGAGGATTTGCCGGGACCGTAGCCGCCACTGCTTATAACTGCAAGGCATATGGTGTTGGTGGGATGTCATTTCCGACCGCCATGAGCGGGCAGTACGGTCAGCAGCCCAGCCGACTTCCGCCAACGCCCGTGAGCGCTCCACTGTTTCCGCTGTTTGCCGACCTGCAGGGCCGCCATGTGCTGGTCGTGGGGGGCGGTACGGTGGCGGAGCGGAAGACCGAGGCCCTGCTGCACGCTGGTGCCCGTCCCCGCGTCGGTGCGCCCGACCTGACCCCGCGCCTGCACGCTTGGCACGAGGCAGGCCGTATCGAATGGGTGGAAGGCCGTTTCGACGCGCAGTGGCTGGCGGGCGCCTGGCTGGTGGTCGCCGCCACCGACGACGGTGCGGTCAACCGTGCGGTCGCCACCACCGCCGAAGCCCGCCACGTATTTGCCAATGTCGTGGACGACGGCGAACTGTCCACGTTCCACGTGCCCGCCATCGTTGAACGCGGTCCCTTGCAGCTTGCGATTTCCAGTGGCGGTGGTGCGCCGATGCTGGCGCGGCACCTGCGCYGCCAGCTGGAAACACTGCTCGATGGCTCGTGGGCGTCATTGGCCGAGCTGTTCACGCGCCAGCGCCAGCGCATCCGCCAGCGTTTCCCGCAGCCGGCCGAACGGCGCCGCTTCTTCGAAAGACTGCTGGCGGGGCCGTTGCCGCGCCTGTTCCGCCAACACCTGCACGCGCAGGCCGAACACCATTTCCAGGCGATGCTCGACGAGCATGCTCCGTCCGCGCCCGGCGGCTCGGTCGCCGTGGTGGGTGCCGGCCCCGGCGATGCAGGCCTGCTGACGCTCAATGCGCTGCGCGCGATGAACGAAGCGGACGTGATCCTGCACGACCGCCTGGTCAGCGAAGACGTGCTGCGCCTCGGCCGCCGCGACGCGACCTATATCGAAGTCGGCAAGTCGGCCACCGGCCACAGCACCCGGCAGGACGATATCCACGCCCTGATGCTGGAGCACGCGCGGGCGGGAAGGCGCGTCGTGCGGCTGAAGGGCGGCGACCCGTTTGTCTTCGGCCGCGGCGGCGAAGAGCTGGAATACCTGCGCGCGCACGGCATTCCCTACGAAGTGGTGCCCGGCATCACCGCCGCGGTGGCGTGCGCGGCCTACGCCGGCATTCCGTTGACCCATCGGGACCATGCGCAGTCGGTCAAGCTGGTGACGGCGCACTGCAAGGCATCGTTCGACACGCTCGACTGGCCGGCGCTCGCGCTGGAGCGGCAGACGCTGGCCGTCTACATGGGCGTGGCCGGGCTGGAAGGACTGCGCGACCGGCTCGTCGCCCACGGGCGTGCGGCTTCCACACCGTTCGCGCTGGTCGAGAACGGCTCCCGCCGCGACCAGCGCGTGGTGGCCGGCACGCTGGCCGATCTGCCCGAGATCGCGCGTTCCCACCACGTACGGTCACCCGCCCTGCTGATTTTGGGCGAAGTCGCGGCGCTCGCCGGCACCCTGCACTGGTTCGGCGCGCCGCCCTTGGGCGCCCCGGACTCCACACATTCCCGCAACCTTCCGGCGCCCACACTGCAGGCCGCCTGAGCCCCCTTCGGAGA
>NZ_JBGFFG010000003.1:0-24716 GCF_056175765.1 Pseudoxanthomonas sp. LjRoot204_2
ATGTCATCGAGATCCCGGCCGGCCGACATGCGTTTGATCGCAGCCTCAGCCTGCGCGCGGACGAGGTGACGATCCGCGGGGCCGGCATGGACAAGACGGTGCTCAGCTTCAAGGGACAGAAAGCCGGTGCCGAGGGCCTGCTGGTCAACGGCGACGACTTCACCATCGAGAACCTCACCATCGAGGACTCCAGGGGCGACGGCCTGAAGATCAGCGAGTCGTCCAACATCACCATCCGCGGCGTCAAGGTGCAATGGACGGGCGGACCCAGCACGAAGAACGGCGCCTACGGCATCTATCCGGTGCTGACGAAGAACGTGCTGATCGAAGACACGGTCTCCATCGGTGCATCCGATGCCGGCATCTACGTGGGCCAGTCGGACGGCGTGATCGTGCGCCGCAGCCGCGCGGAGCAGAACGTCGCGGGCATCGAGATCGAGAACACCATCAACGCCGACGTCTACGAGAACGTCGCCACTGGCAACACCGGCGGCATCCTGGTGTTCAACATGCCGGGCCTGTCGCAACAGGGCGGCAACATCCGCGTCTACGCCAACAAGGTGATCGCCAACAACCACGAGAACTTTGGTGCCAAGGGCACCCCCGTGGCCAGCGTGCCGGCGGGATCCGGCATCGTCATCAATTCCAACGACGACATTGAAGTGTTCGGCAACGAGATCCGCGACAACGCGACCGCCAACATCATCGTCTCCAGCGTGTACTCCACCGGCTACAAGGACAGCAGCGCGTCGCCGAACTTCGATCCTTATCCGGAGCGCATCCATGTCCATGGCAACACCCTGTCGGGTGGCGGCGACTCGCCGGACGGCTTCGACCTGAAGGCGCTGAAGGTGGCCACGTACGGCCTGCGCGGCAACTTCCCTGACGTGCTGTGGGATGGGTACTTCAACAAGGAGCGCGTGGTGGACGGGAAGAAGGTGGGTCCGCAGATCTGCCTGCGCGACGTCAATGGCGTGGTCAACGCGGACGGTCCCGGCGGATACAAGGCACCCAGCAAGGACGCGAAGATCCACGAGTGCGAACTGCCGCGCTTGCCGGCCGTCGACCTGAAACGCGGCTGAGACGACGCATGCGGTCGCGCACGGCGGCAGGGATGATCGTGCTGGTGGCCTGCATGGCGGTCGCCGCGTGCCGGCCGGCGCATCGCGTGCACTTCTTCGCCACAGGGCAGCCGGCGACGCTGGAGGAATGGGGCGTGGTGCGCATCGAGGACGGACGCCTGCGCCTCAACGAGGGCGTGGTGCCTTACGACCTCAGCACGCCGTTGTTCAGCGACTACGCCCACAAGCTGCGCACCGTCTGGATGCCGGCAGGCACGTCGGCCACCTACCAGGCCGAGCGGACCTTCGACTTCCCCGTCGGCACCATCCTCAGCAAGACGTTCTACTATCCGTTGCCGGAGGGAACGACATGGGACGGCACCTCGGTGGCGCGCACGCCGCCTGCACAGTCGTCCCTGCAGGGCGAGGCGCTGGACCTGGCCAAGGTGCGCCTGATCGAAACGCGCCTGCTGGTCCATCGGGCCGAAGGATGGGTGGCGCTGCCCTATGTCTGGAATGCGGCGCAGACCCAGGCCACGCTCAAGCGCACGGGCGACCTGGTGCCGCTTGCGCTGGTGGATGCGCAGGGTATGCGCGAAGCCGCCGACTACCAGGTCCCCGACCAGAACCAGTGCGGCGGTTGCCACATCACCGACAACAGGTCGCGCAAGCTGTTGCCGATCGGGCCGAAGGCACGACACCTGAACCGGGATTTCGACTACGCGGGCGGCACGGAGAACCAGTTGGCGCATCTCGTGCGTGTGGGCTATCTGACCGGCGTACCGGCCGCTCCCCCCCGGCTGGCCGATGCGATGGATCCGCAGGCATCGCTGGATGCGCGTGCGCGCGCCTACCTGGACATCAATTGCGGTCACTGCCACAGCGCCACCGGCCCGGCGATCACGTCCGGCCTGTGGCTGGACGCGCACACGCAGGACCGGTTGAAACTGGGCTTCTGCAAGCAGCCGATCGCGGCGGGCAAGGGCACGGGCAACCGGCGATACGACATCGTGCCGGGCCACGCCGCCGATTCCATCTTCGACTACAGGCTGGACAGCGACGACCCCGCGATCATGATGCCGGAGGTCGGGCGCTCGGTCGTCCATCGCGAAGGCGTGGCGCTGATCCGCRCCTGGATCGATGCGCAGTCCGGCAGTTGCGATACGGGGATGACTACGGGCAATGAAACACCGCCGGCCATCTGAGGCCGGTATCCGCACAACGTTTCCGGGAGGGCGTGATGAAAGTGATGCAACGGAATCTGGTGGTGGGGCTTCGGCGCGCGCTGTTCGGCGGCTGCGTGGCACTGGGTGCCAGCGGGACGGCGTGGGGGCAGGCGACGCCCGAGGGCGAACAGCAGGCCACCAATCTCGACACCATCACCGTCACCGCGCAAAGCCGACAGCAGGAGCTGCAGGACGTGCCGATCGCGCTGCAGGTCGTGGACCAGCAGCTCCTGGATGACGTCGCGGCGGAGAACCTGGGCGACATCGATGCGTTCGTGCCCGGCCTAGTGGTGGACGCCGCCCAGCCCACGCAGCCTTCGTTCCGCCTGCGCGGCGTGGAGACCAACGATTTCGGCATCGGTACCGATCCGGCGGTGGGCATCTTCGTCGACGGTGTCTACGGCGGCCGGGGCGGCGGCGTGCTGCTGCCATTCCTGGATGTCGAGCGCATCGAAGTGCTGAAGGGGCCGCAGGGCACGCTGTTCGGGCGCAATACCGCGGCAGGCGCGATCTCGCTGGTCACGCGGCGGCCGCAGGACGAAACTGAGGCGAGGCTGCGCTTGCGGCTGGGCAACTACGGCAAGCAGTACGCCGACGCGATGTGGAACATCCCGACCGGCGACACCTCGGCGCTGCGGGTCAACGCGCTGTTCAACCACAGCGACGGCTGGTTCCAGGATGGCACCACCGGCAAGGACCTGGGGGGCGAGAACGTCTGGGCGGCGCGCGCGGCATGGCAGGTGCGCGTTGGCGACAACACCACGGCCCTGCTGAGCTGGGACCACGAAAGCCTGGACCAGAATGGCCGCGTCACTACCGGCATCGTGCCGTTACCCGCGTACCCGCTGCGGCCGCCCGTACCCGTGGATCCGGACGACTACCTCGATCCCCGCGACGTGCCGACCTACAGCGACGCGGACAACGCCGAGTGGCGCACGTTCGATGGCGTCACCCTGATCGTCGACCACGCCTTCACCTGGGGCAACCTCACTTCGACCTCGTCATGGCGACAGTACGATGCGCTCAACCAGACCGAAGAGGACGGCACCAACCGCGCCGACCTGTACATCGATTCGGTGAACACCGAGAGCAACGAGACCTTCTACCAGGAGTTCAAGTTCGCCGGCAGCAATGCGCGGCTGGACTGGGTGGCCGGGGCCAGCTTCTTCAAGGAGGATGCGCGGCAGACCAGCGAAGTGAACACCAATACCGAAGCGGTCGACAATATCGTGCGCAATCTCGGCATCGCGCCGACGCCGGACGGCAGCCTGTTCGGTTTCACCTCTCTGCTGGCGCAGATGAGCGGTATACCGGTGTCGCTGGTGGGCGACCGCTGGAACGAGCGCTTCAACAACACCTTGTCGACCACGGCGTACGCGGCATTCGGCGACGTCATCTGGCGCGCGACCGACAGGCTCAACCTCACCTTCGGCCTGCGCTACACGCGCGACGAGAAGGACTTCACCTGGCTCAATACGCCCCGCAACGCGCCCGAGCTGGAAGCCAAGCTGGCCTTGCTGGAATCCCTGGGCTTCTTCGCCGCGCTGGGCCAGATGGGCATCCCGATCAGTCGAGAGACCCTCACGTTCGACATGGCCTTCATCGATCCGCCGGCGATGGTGAACAAGGGCGTGCTGGTACGCGACAAGCGCAGCTGGAGCGACGTCAGCCCGCGCTTCGTCGTCGACTACCACCTGGATGACCGCACCATGGTGTTCGGTTCGCTGGCGAAGGGCTACAAGGCGGGCGGCTTCAACGCGCTGCAGATCGGGCCCGCGTTCGAGAACGAGGACGTCTGGAACTTGGAAGCCGGCATCAAGCAGTCGTTCGGGCGCTTCGCCTGGAACGCGTCGCTGTTCCACTACCGCTACGACAACCGCCAGTCGGTGCGCCTGATCGATCCTGACCCGAACAATCCCGTCGACATCCCGCGCTTCGTGTTCGACACCGGCGACCTGGAAGCCACCGGCCTCGACGTGGACCTGCGCTGGAAGGTGACCGATGGCCTGACACTGGATGCGCAGGCGGAATGGATCGATTCCAAGTACAAGGATTACGTGACCCCGGAGGGCGTGGACCTGGACGGTGAGCCGACGGGCGAGCCGCGCTTCACCGCGTCACTGGGCGCGGCTTACCAGGTCGATCTGGCCGGCCATGGCGCGCTGCGCGTCTCCGCGCGGCATGCCTACCGCGGACGCAGCCGCTGCAACGCGGGCTCGGACCTGCAGGGCGATTGCGGCGTCAACGCGCTGCTCGACATCGGCGAGGCGCGTGATCGTACCGACGTGCGCATCGGCTGGACCGCGCCACAGGGTCACTGGAGTTGGGCGATCTACGGCAACAACGTCTTCGACAACCAGTATGTGAAAGGGCTGAATACCTATGGTCGCGGTCCGCTGGGGGTGGTAGGTGCCACCATCACCGAGCCACGCACGTACGGCATGGAAGTCGCCGTGAAGTTCTGATCCACGCGAAGACGCGGCGGGCACGATCCCCGGCATCGCGCGATGCCGGGGTTTTTGTTTTGCGTGGTTCCCGGCATCCTTGTGCGATGCCCGCACGTCGCGACACGCCGTCCATCGATCTCTCCGCCGAACCCCTCAGTCGCCTGCCCGGCGTCGGTCCGCGCGTGGCGGAGAAGCTCGCCGCGCGCGGGCTGCAGACGATGCAGGATCTGTGGCTGCACCTGCCGCTGCGCTATGAAGACCGCACGGCAATCACCCCGATACGCCTGCTGCAACCGGGCGTGCCGGCGCAGGTGGAAGGACGCGTCGAGGCCGTCGAACGTGGATTCCGGTATCGCCCGGTGCTGAGGGTGGCGGTGGGCGATGCATCGACCGGGTCGCTGGTGCTGCGTTTCTTCCACTTCCGCGCCGCCCAGGTCACGCAGTTCGCCGTGGGTGCGCGCATCCGGTGCTACGGCACGCCGAAGCCCGGCCAGCACGGGTTGGAGATCGTCCACCCGAGCTATCGGATCCTGGGCGACGACGATGACGCGGCGCTCGGCGACGCTCTGGATCCGGTCTATCCGGCCATCGAAGGGCTCGGACCGGCGAGCATCCGCAAGCTGGTCGGGCAGGCGCTGGAGCGGCTGCCGGACAACGCGCGCCTGGAGCTGTTGCCGGCCACGCTGCTCGACGGGCTCGGGTTGCCGTCGCTGCGCGAGGCGCTGCTCACCATGCATCGGCCGCCGCGCGATGCGGACGTCGCCGCGCTCGCCCTCGGTACGCATCCGGCGCAGCGACGCTTGGCGCTCGAGGAGCTGCTGGCTCACCACCTGAGCCTGCGCCGGCAGCGGCTGGCCCTGCAGCGGCACGGAGCACCGGCGCTGAAGGGCAAGGGCCGGCTGGTGAAAGCACTGCTGAAGGCGCTGCCCTTCACGCTGACCGGCGCACAACAGCGGGTATTCGCGCAGATCCGCGACGACATCGCCAAACCGTCGCCGATGCTGCGGCTGGTGCAGGGTGACGTAGGCAGCGGAAAGACCGTGGTCGCCGCGCTGGCCGGCATGCTGGCAGTGGAGTCGGGCAAGCAGGTGGCGCTGGCCGCGCCCACCGAGCTGCTGGCCGAGCAACACCTCGCCAACCTGCGCGCGTGGCTGGAACCGCTCGGCGTGCGCGTGGCCTGGCTGGCCGGCAAGGTCACCGGCAAGGCCCGCGCGACCGTGCTGGCACAGGTGGCGTCGGGCGAGGCGCAGGTGGTGGTCGGCACCCACGCCTTGATGCAGGAAGCCGTGACCTTCCACGACCTCGGCCTGGCCATCGTCGACGAGCAGCACCGGTTCGGTGTACACCAGCGTCTGGCACTTCGCGACAAGGGTGCGGGACACGAYCGCGTACCGCACCAGCTGGTGATGACCGCTACGCCAATTCCGCGCACGCTGGCGATGGCGGCCTATGCCGATCTGGATGTATCCGCCATCGACGAACTGCCCCCGGGACGCACGCCGGTGCAGACCGTGGCCTTGAGTGCCGAGCGCAGGCCCGAGCTGGTCGACCGCATCCGCACGGCGTGTGCGGAAGGACGACAGGCCTACTGGGTCTGCACTCTGATCGACGACAGTGACGAGGTGGTCGCGCAGGCGGCGCAGACGACCTTCGAGGCGTTGTCCTCCTCCTTGTCGGAGGCCCGCGTCGCCCTGGTGCACGGACGCATGAAGGCGTCGGACAAGCAGACGACGATGCGGCGCTTCAAGCAAGGCGAGATCGACCTGCTGGTCGCCACGACAGTGATCGAAGTCGGCGTCGACGTGCCCAATGCCTCGCTGATGATCATCGAGAACGCGGAGCGGCTGGGTCTCGCGCAGCTGCACCAGCTGCGTGGGCGGGTTGGTCGTGGCGCGACGGCATCGACCTGCGTGCTGATGTACCAGCCGCCACTGTCGATGATGGCCAAGCACCGGCTGGCGACGATGCGGGCCACCAACGATGGCTTCGTCATCGCCGAAAAGGACCTGGAGCTGCGCGGCCCGGGTGAGTTGCTGGGAACGCGGCAGACCGGGCTTGCCGCGTTCCGCGTCGCCGACCTCGCGCGCGATGCGAGCCTGCTGCCGCAGGTGCACGCACTGGCGGAACGTCTTCTGTCGGATGATCCTGCGGCGGCAGACCGCGTGATCCAGCGCTGGGTGGGTGGCGCGGCGCGATACGCCTCCGCGTGACTTGCGTAGAGCCGAGCTTGCTCGGCTGAACATGTTCGTCGCAGCGGAGCGAGCTCCGCCCTACAGGACCCGCCGTGCGCTTCCATGGCGTCGCCTGCAATGCGAGACTCGGCGACCTGAAAGACGAAGAGCAGAAGATGAGCGAAAAGATCCCCCTGCTGATCGACACCGATCCCGGCGTCGACGACGCGCTGGCCTTGTTGATGGCGTTCAACGATGCGCGCCACGACATCGTCGGCCTGACCATCGCGGCCGGCAACGTGGGCCTGCAGCACACCGTGCGCAATGCGCTGAAGCTGTGCGAAGTCGCGGGTCGCGACGATATCCCCGTGTTCGCGGGCGCGCCTGCGCCGCTGCTGCACCCGTCGCCGGATGCCGGTTACGTGCACGGACAGGACGGCTTCGGCGATGTGGGTTTCCCGCCCGCAGCGCGCCAGGCAGAAGCCGAGCACGCGGCGCTGGCCATCCTGCGGCTGTCGCATGAGCACGCGGGCCGACTGGTGCTGGTCGCACTCGGGCCGCTGACCAATGTCGCGCTCGCGCTCAAGCTGGACCCGACGCTGCCGCAGCGGATCGCCCGGTTCGTGGTGATGGGAGGGGCGGTGACCTGCCACGGCAACATTACGCCGGCCGCGGAGTTCAACTTCTATTTCGACCCCGAAGCTGCGCACCTAGTGCTGGAGGCGTTCGACCGCTACGACCTGGCCGACTGGGAGGCGACCATCGCCCATGGCCTGCACCACGAGCGCGTGGCCGCCTGGCTGCGCGCCGATTCCGCGCGCGCCCGGTTCTACGACCGCATCTCGGAGAAGACGCGCTCGTGGTCCGCCGACCGCCGCGGCGACCACTGGTTCGCCGCCGATGCCCTCGCCATGGCTTTCGTGCTGGCGCCGGAGGGCGCGCGGGAGCTGGCCCAACGGCCGCTCGCCATCGAGCTGCAGGGTGCCCACGCCCGGGGCGCCTCGATCGTGGATTGGCGCCGGGAGGGCGGGCAGCCCGACAAGGCCAATATCCTGCTGCGCYACGACCAGGACCGCTTCGAGGCCCTGATCGAGGCGGCACTGGCGGCCGGCTGAGGGGCGGGTTGCGCCGGGCAGGGAGGGCGGGCTAAAATGCCGCTCTTCCATTCCCGTGACACGGTGTTACCGCCATGAAGGCCGACATCCACCCGAATTACCGCGAAGTCGTCTTCCACGACGTGACCTCCGATTTCAAGTTCCTTACCCGCTCCACGCTGGGAAGCAAGGAAACGACGAAGTGGGAAGACGGCAACGAGTACCCGCTCATCAAGGTCGAAATCTCCTCGGCTTCGCATCCGTTCTACACGGGCAAGCACAAGGTCATCGACACCAGCGGCCGTATCGACAAGTTCCAGAAGCGCTACGCGCGCTGATCGAAACGTCGTTCGCCTGACCCGCTGCGGCCGCGCCTCGTGCGCGGCCGTKYGCGTTTGCGCGCACTGCATACGGCGCCATTCCGGAATGTTCGGTTGCGTCCGCCGCCTTAGTCTTTGGTCTGACTTTGGTGCGGTATCGAGCGACGGCTCCAGAGGGCGTGTGCGATAATTCGGGTCATCCAAGGTTCACTCCCTGGACTCCCGTCACGCGCCGTCCGGACCCCTGGCCGGCGTTACCCCACGAAGGAGCGCACACTGTGTCCGAACTTGACCAGGTCACGCTGAATGCCGGCGACAAATCCGTTGTCCTGCCCGTCCTGAAGCCCACGCTGGGCAACGACTGCGTCGACATTTCCAAGCTGACCAAGGAAACGGGTCTTTTCACCTACGACTCCGGTTTCACCGCCACCGCCAGCTGCAAGTCGGCCATCACCTACATCGATGGCGACAACGGCGTACTGCTGTACCGCGGCTACCCCATCGAGCAGCTGGCCAAGCATTCGAGCTTCCTGGAAGTCTCGTACCTGCTGATGAACGGCGAACTGCCGACCCCTCAGGAGTTCGCCAAGTTCGAACACGAGGTCACGCATCACACGATGATGCATGAGTCGCTGAAGAACTTCCTGCACGGCTTCCATTACGACGCGCACCCGATGGCCATGCTGGCCGGCACGGTTGCCTCGCTGTCGGCGTTCTACCACGACACGCTGGACCTGGAAGACCCGGAGCAGCGTCGCCTGGCCGCGATCCGCCTGCTGGCGAAGATGCCGACCCTGGCCGCCGCTGCCTATCGCTACTCGATCGGCTGGCCGATCCGCTATCCGCGCAACAACCTCGAGTACGTCGATCGCTTCCTGCACATGATGTTCGAGGTGCCGAGCGAGCCGCTGGAACTGAACCCGGTCGTCGCCAAGGCGCTGGACCTGCTGTTCATCCTGCACGCCGACCACGAGCAGAACGCCTCGACCTCGACGGTGCGCCTGGTCGGTTCGACCGGCGCCAATCCGTATGCGTCGGTCGCCGCCGGCATCACCGCCCTCTGGGGCCCGGCGCACGGCGGCGCCAACGAAGCCGTGCTGAAGATGCTGGAAGAGATCGGCACGCCGGACAAGGTCGAGACCGCCGTGGCGAAGGCCAAGGACAAGGAATCGGGCTTCCGCCTGATGGGCTTCGGCCACCGCGTGTACAAGAACTTCGACCCGCGCGCCAAGATCATCCGCGAGATGACCCACAAGGTGCTGGGCGAGCTGGGCGTCGACGATCCGCTGCTCGAAGTGGCGATGAAGCTGGAAGAGGCCGCGCTGAAGGACGAGTACTTCATCCAGCGCAAGCTCTACCCGAACGTTGACTTCTACAGCGGCATCATCTACAAGGCGCTGAAGATCCCGACCGAGATGTTCACCGTCATGTTCGCCATCGGCCGCACCGCGGGCTGGGTGTCGCACTGGCTGGAACAGCAGATCGATCCGGAAGCCAAGATCGGCCGTCCGCGCCAGATATACACCGGCTACGCGCCGCGCGACTACGTGCCGACCGGCAAGCGCTGATCGCGCAAGAAGCAAAAAGGCCCCGCAAGGGGCCTTTTCTTTTGGCATGGGGACGCAGGGCGTCGGCTCAGCGACGCGTGGCATCCCGTTCGTAGCCGGCGATGTCTTCTTCGATGAGCATCTGGCGCAGTTGCGCCGCGGATGCACGTCGCATGGGCTTCTCGTCGATGCTGGAGAGCGGCGCCTGGCGTAGCGCGTCGTGGGGCAGCACCGTCAGGTCGAAGCCCAGTTCCTCGGCGCTGAACACCCAGACCGGCAGGTCGGCCACGCGTTCCCGGTCGATGCGCAGCCGACGTTCGCGCGGCTCGGCGGGGATGCGATGCTCCTCCAGGAAACGCGTGACGGCATCCGGATCGTCGCTGTGGAGATGCATGTGCACGGGCGTGTTCCCGTCCGCCGTGCCCTCCAGCACGGGGCCGACGAGGCGGGGCGAGAAGTCGGCGAGGAACGCCATCGCGCGCAACGCAGCTTCGCGCCGCCGCCGCAGTCCCGCCACATGCGCTTCGCCAGCAAACAGGCGCTGGTACTCGCGCAGTGCGTCTTCGATTTCGCGATTGCGGGGCAGGGAAGCATCGTCGTGGATGCCCAGCCGGCTGGCGGCCTTGAGCTTGGCCTGGTGGTAGTCGCGGATGCCGCCCTCGGCCATCAGCCGGGCGGCCTCGTGCGCCAGTCGCTGGCGGCGTTCGCGAGTGCGGGTTTCGGCGTGTTGACGGGCGTGGTGCATGACAGGCCTCCGCGTCGAAACAGAGCCGAATGTACACCATGCTCCCGCGTTGGCGATGACGGCGCATGCGCGCCGTCAGGGAGCCTTCACGCCATGGCGTCAGAAGATGTCGAACGCCTCTTCATCCGGCACGGCGTCTTCCGGGCCGTACAGGTCGTAGTCCTGGATGCGCTCCATGTCCTCGACCTTGACCCATTCGGTCACGCCATTGAGCGTGGCCTGCACCATGCCCTCGGGCGGGTCGTTCGATGCGACCGGTGTGTCCTTCAGCGCCGCGCGCATGTATTCGATCCAGATCGGCAGCGCCGCCTTGCCGCCGTACTCGCGGTAGCCGAGCGACTGGAAGTTGTCGCGGCCCACCCATACCACGGTGGCGTACGTACCGCCGAAACCGCCGAACCAGGCGTCGCGGTGATCGTTGGTCGAGCCGGTCTTGCCGCCCACGTCCTCGCGCCCCAGCACCTTGGCTGCGGTGCCGGTCCCGCGCTGGACCACGTCGCGCATCATGGACACCAGCTGGTAGGCGGTGCGCTCATCGATCGCACGCGGTGCGGTGACCATGTTCGGGTCGGCCGGTTTCGGTTCGGGCTTGGCCTTCTGCGCTTCGACCGCTGCCGGCTTGGGGGCATCGGCAGGGCCGAAGTTGAAGCCATCCACCACTTGGGCGGCCGCCGCGCTGGCGCCGTGCTGGCCGCTGCCGCATCCGCGGCACGCGACGGCGGGGTTCTCCTTGAACACCACGTTGCCTTCGCGATCCTTGACCTGATCGATGAACCATGGCGTCACCCGCGAACCGCCGTTCGCGAACACCGCGTAGCCGCGCGCCACGGACAGGGGCGTCAGCGAGGCGGTGCCCAGCGACATTGACAGGTTGGGCGGCAGTTCTGCCTCTTCGAAGCCGAACTGGCTGATGTAGGTACGTGCGAACGGTACACCGATGCCGTCCAGCAGGCGCACCGACACGAGGTTGCGCGACTGCACGAGCGCCTCGCGCAGCCGCATCGGGCCGCGGAAGCCGCCGCCGTCGTTCTGGGGCCGCCACATGTGGCCGCGGCGGTCGCGGAACACCACCGGCGCATCCAGCACGATGGAGGCCGGATTGAAGCCCTTTTCGAACGCGGCGGCGTAGAGGAACGGCTTGAAGCTGGAGCCCGGCTGGCGGCGTGCCTGCGTGGCGCGGTTGAACTTGTTGCCGGCGAAGCTGTAACCGCCCACGAGTGCACGCAATGCACCCGTGTTGGCGTCGAGCGAGACGAGCGCGGCCTGCGCACGCGGGATCTGCTCGAGCGCGTAGCTGCCCTCTTCCTTGCCGGCCTTGATGCGCGTCAGGTCACCGCGCTTCAGCAGTCTGGCGGGCGAGCGGCCGGTCCACTTGCTGGCGGCGACGGGCAGGGTGATCTCGCGGCCATCGGCCATGACCACGGTCGCACTGCCGTCATCCGCGGTGCGGGCGACCACAACAGGAATGAGGCCGTTCTGTGCGGGAATGCCGCGCAGATGGGTAGCCAGCGTCGCGGCGTCCGCGTCGGCGGCCACGTCGACATGCTGTTCGACGCCGTTCCAGCCATGACGGCGGTCGTACAGGCCCAAGCCATCGCGGACGGCCTCGTTGGCGGCGGTCTGCAGCGCGGCATCGAGCGTGGTGGTGACGTGGTAACCCTTCGTCAACGCCTCGGGTCCGAAGCGCGCGATCATTTCCTGGCGCACCATCTCGGCCACGTAGGGGGCATTGACCTCGATCGGCCGCTCGTGCGGCTTGGCGTGCATCGGCTCGGCCTTCGCCTGCGCGGCCTCGGCGGCGGTCACGTAGCCGTCCTCGCGCATGCGCTCGACCACGTAGGCGCTGCGCTGCTGGTTGCGGCCGGGGTTGCTGATCGGATTGCCGCTGGACGGGAACTTGAGTGCGCTGACCAGGGTGGCGGTCTCGGCCAGGGTGAGCTGGTCCAGGGTCTTGCCGTAGTAGTACTCGGCGGCCGCGGCGACACCGTAGGAGCGGTTCCCGAAGAAGCTCTTGTTGAGGTACAGCTCCAGGATCTCGTCCTTGGTCAGCATCTCCTCGATGCGGAACGCCAGCATCATTTCCCGGATCTTGCGGCTGTAGCTCACCTCAGAGCTCAGGAAGAACTGCCGGGCGACCTGCTGGGTGATGGTGCTGCCGCCGGCCACGCGGCCTTCCTTGCGGCTGACGATCTGCCAGACCGCGCGGGCCACGCCGGTCGGGTCCACGCCCCGGTGCTCATAGAACTTGCTGTCTTCCGCAGCGATGAACGCGTGCTTCACCCGGGCCGGGACTTGGCCGATCTGCACGGGATAGCGGCGGATCTCGCCGTACAGGCCGATCAGGCGGCCGTCGTTGGCGTAGATGTAGAGCGGCTCCTGCAGTTCGACGTTCCGGAGGGACTGGACGTCCGGCWCCTTCGACGAGACCGTGTAGTACAGGACCCCCAGCCCGACCGCGCCGGCCAGGCCAAGTATCAGGAACGTGATGAGGGTCCAACGGAGAAGACGACGGAAACGGGACATCCAGTGCTTTCCGATTGCAGAATTCGTAGCGGCAGAGTATAGATGACCGCCGGGATCGCCACAGGTGATCCCATGGGGAACAGGGACTTGGGGAACAACCCTCGTGAAACGTGACAAGCCGCACAGCCACGTGATCGTCGGTTGCCAAGCGTAAAAACTTGGTTATTAATGTCGGCGCAAGTTGCGCCCAGTGCCCGTCGGAAGGGGAAAGACCGTGGGGCTAATCCCAAAAAGCCAGTCGCCGCTCATCGGCGTCGACATCAGTTCGACTGCGGTAAAGCTGCTGCAGCTCGCGCGCGTGGGCAACCGTTTCCGGGTTGAACACTATGCCGTCGAGCCGCTGCCGCCGAACGCCGTGGTCGAGAAGAACATCGTCGAAGTCGAGGCGGTCGGCGAGGCCATCCGCCGTGCCGTGAACCGTGCCGGCAGCAAGGCCAAGCACGCCGCGGCCGCGGTGTCCGGTTCCGCGGTGATCACCAAGATCATCCCGATGCCGGCCGACCTGGACGAGAGCGACCTGGAAGCCCAGGTGGAGCTCGAGGCCGTCAACTACATCCCGTATCCGATCGAGGAAGTGAACATCGACTTCGAGGTGCTGGGCCCGATGCCCAACAACCCGGAGATGGTGCAGGTCCTCCTCGCCGCCTCGCGCTCCGAGAACGTCGAGCTGCGCCAGTCCGCGCTCGAACTGGGCGGACTGACGGCGCGCGTCATGGATGTGGAAGCCTTCGCTGTCGAGAACGCGTTCGCGCTGATGGCGTCCGACCTGCCGATCCCGCAGGACGGTGTCGTGGCGCTGGTCGACATCGGCGCCACCATGACCACCCTCAACGTGCTCCGGCGCGGACGCAGCCTCTACAGCCGCGAGCAGGTCTTCGGCGGCAAGCAGCTGACCGATGAGGTCATGCGTCGCTACGGCCTGACGTACGAAGAGGCGGGCCTGGCCAAGCGCCAGGGTGGCCTGCCGGAAAGCTACGAAGTCGAAGTGCTGGAACCCTTCAAGGAGGCGACCGTCCAGCAGATCAGCCGCCTGTTGCAGTTCTTCTATGCCGGTAGCGAGTTCAACCGCGTCGACCAGATCGTGCTGGCCGGCGGTTGCGCCGCGCTGCCCGGCCTGCCGGAGATGGTCGAGGAGCAACTGGGCGTGCCGACCGTGGTCGCCAACCCGCTGGCGCAGATGACCCTCGGCCCGCGCGTGCAGGCGCATGCGCTGGCGCAGGATGCGCCCGCGCTGATGATCGCCACCGGCCTGGCTTTGAGGAGCTTCGACTGATGGCAAGAATCAACCTACTTCCATGGCGTGCCGAACGTCGTGTGCAGCGCCAGCGCGAGTTCTACGTCATGCTGGGCGCCGCCGCGATCGCCGGCCTGCTGCTCTCCTTCCTGTTGTGGTTCCACTACGACCGCCAGGTGTCCGGACAGACCGCGCGCAACGATTTCCTCAAGGACGAGATAGCGAAGGTCCAGGCACAGAACAAGGAAATCGAAAAGCTCGACGAGCAGAAGCGCCGCCTGCTGGCCCGCAAGGACGTCATCGAGAAGCTGCAGGCCAACCGCTCGCAGATGGTCCACCTGTTCGACTCGCTGGTCCGCACCATTCCCGATGGCGTGATGTTGTCCAACATCAAGCAGGAAGGCGAAGTGCTGACGCTGGAAGGTCGCGCGCAATCCAACGCGCGGGTCAGCGCCTACATGCGCAACCTCGAGACCTCCGGCTGGATGACCAAGCCCGAGCTGTCGATCATCGAAGCCAAGCCGGAAGAGTCCAAGACGCTGACCAACCCGGGAGCCGGCAGCGCGCTGCCTTACGTGTTCACGCTGCAGGTGCGGCTCGCCAACCCGACCGCCGAGCAGGAAGCCGAGACCGCCGCCGGCGGCGCATCGCCGGCCGCCCCGACTACCACGCCGGCACCGACCACCGCGCCGCTTGAAGGCCAGCCTGCCGCCCCTTCACCCGCGGCGCCACCTGCACCCGCAGCGCCGGCACCCTCCGCTCCTGCAGGCGATACCCCTCCGGCTTCCGGGAGCAACGCATGAGCCAGAAGACATCGCTCAAGAACCTGGACATCAACAACATCGGTGCCTGGCCGCAGAACGCCAAGATGGGCTTCTGCGTGGTGCTGGCGATCTTCATCCTTGCGCTCTCCTACTTCCTCTTCGTCAGGGGCAAGGCGCAAACCCTGGATTCGCTGGAACAGGAAGAAGTACGCCTGCGGCAGGATTTCGAGAAGGAGCAGGCCAAGGCCGCGAACCTGGAGCCGCTGAAGCAGCAACTGGCGCAGATGGAGCAGGTGCTGCAGCAGATGCTCCGCCARTTGCCCAGCAAGACGGAAATGCCGGACCTCATCATCGACATCTCGCAGACGGCGCTGTCCAGTGGCCTCACCAACGAGCTGTTTCAGCCGGAGCCGGAGACGCTTAAGGAGTTCTACGCCGAGAAGCCGATCCAGTTGCGCATGGTGGGCAACTACCACCAGTTCGGTGCCTTCGTCAGCGGCGTCGCTTCGTTGCCGCGCGTCGTCATCCTGACGATGCACGACATTTCGCTGCAGCCGAAGGAAGGCAAGGACGGGATCAATCGCGGCGCGCTCGAACTGTCGGGCACGGTCAAGACATATCGTTACCTCGACGAGACCGAGGTGGCGGAACAGGAGGCTGCGGCGGCTGAGGCAGCCAAGGCGGATGGAAAGAACAAGGCGGCCAAGGCAGGAGGGTCACCATGATGCGCGGCACCTGGCATTTCATGGTCCTCGCGGCCGTCCTGACGGCGTCGGGTTGCGCGCGGGGGGTCACCAGCACCCCCGGCGACGCGCCCAACCTGCAGAAATGGGTCGAAGACGTGCGTGCGCGTCCCGCGCCCCCGCTCGACCCGCTGCCTGTGATGCAGCAGTTCGAGACGTTCGAGTATGCCGCGCAGACGTTGCGGGATCCTTTCAGCAATGCGTGGAGCAACACCGATGGGGGCGGGCTGCGTCCCGACCCCAACCGGCGCAAGGAAACACTGGAGCAGTACCCGCTGGACAGCCTGGACATGGTCGGTACGATCGGCAAGGGGGCGGGTCTGGTGGCACTGGTGATGGGGCCCGACAAGGTCACCTACCGGGTACGTCCGGGGAACTACCTGGGCCAGAGCGATGGCCGGGTCACCTCGGTCCGCGAAGATGGCGTGGAACTTGTCGAACTAGTGCCGGATGGCGCGGGCGGTTGGCTGGAACGGCCGGCGTCCATCGCGCTTGAAGATCAATGATTGGGGGATACACGATGACCGCTACGAATGCCCACCGCCTGCGGCCGTCCCGGCGCCTGGCTACCTTCCGGGTCTGCTCTTTGGGGCTGGCCATCGGCCTGCTTGCCGCGGCAAGTGCGGCGGGTGCCGTCTCGCCGACGGCGCAGGCCACGTCCCCCGTCGCCGTTACCCAGCCCGCGTCTGCGGTGTCGGTGTCGAACATCGATTTCCGCCGGGGTGAGGACGGGGCCGGTCGCCTTGTCATCAAGTTCGATGGCCAGGGGGCGACGCCCGACCTTCGCAACCAGGGCGATAGCGTAGTCGTGAACGTCGGCAACGCGACGCTGCCTGCATCCCTGCAGCGAGCGCTGAACGTCACCGACTTCGCCACGCCCGTGCAGCGCGTCGATGCG
This sequence comes from Pseudoxanthomonas sp. LjRoot204_2, assembly GCF_056175765.1. Lineage (NCBI taxonomy): Bacteria > Pseudomonadati > Pseudomonadota > Gammaproteobacteria > Lysobacterales > Lysobacteraceae > Pseudoxanthomonas > Pseudoxanthomonas sp. LjRoot204_2. The sequence continues at coordinate 16,774 of NZ_JBGFFG010000003.1, forward strand.
CAGAGCAAGGGAGCGGGCACGCAGCTGGTGCTCAGCACGCGCGGCAACTTCGAGTCCCTGGCTTACCAGACCGGCAACGAATACGTCGTCGAGATCGTGCCCAGCGCGGGTCAGAAGGCAATGGGAGCCCCGGGCGCTGTCGGCGGTACCAGTGCCTCGGCGGTTGTCGCAGCGGCGCAGCGGGTGGCAGCCGAGGCCCGTCGTTACAGCGGTCGCCCCGTCACCTTCAACTTCCAGGACGTCCCGGTGCGGACGGTACTGCAGCTGATCGCGGAAGAGTCCAACCTCAACATCGTTGCGTCGGATACCGTACAGGGCAACGTCACGCTGCGCTTGGTCAACGTACCGTGGGACCAGGCGTTGGACATCGTCCTGCGGGCGAAAGGCCTGGACAAACGCCGTGACGGCGCGGTCGTCTGGGTTGCGCCGCAGCCCGAGCTGGCCAAGTTCGAGCAGGACAAGGAAGACGCCCGCATCGCGATCGAGAATCGCGAGGACATGGTCACGGATTACGTCCAGATCAACTACCACAGCGCCGCCGCGATCTTCAAGGCACTGACCGAGGCCAAGGGCATCGGCAACCAGGGCAACAGCGGCAGTGGCGGGGGTGGCAATGGCGGGCGCGACCAGGAGAACGGCTTCCTGTCGCCGCGCGGTCGCATCGTCGCTGACGAACGCACCAACATGCTGATGATCAGCGACATTCCGAAGAAGGTCGCGCAGATGCGCGAGCTGATTTCGACGATCGACCGTCCCGTCGATCAGGTTCTGATCGAAGGTCGCATCGTGATCGCAACCGACACGTTTGCCCGCGACCTGGGCGCACGCTTCGGTATCAATGCCCGCCGTACTGGCGATCGCACGCAGATCATCGGCGGCAACATCACCGACAATGTGAACGTGGGCAACGGTGATGACCGCATCCTGCCGCGTGATCTGAATGTCAATCTGCCGGCGGGCGGATTCACCCAGTCGGCCGCCGGAGCGATCGCGTACACGCTTCTGGGTCGCAACTTCGACCTGGACCTCGAACTGTCCGCCATGCAGGAAGAAGGTCGCGGCGAAGTCATCTCGAACCCGCGCCTGGTGACCGCCAACCAGCGCGAGGGCGTCATCCGCCAAGGCAAGGAGGTCGGTTATGTCACGATCACGGCCGGCCAGGGTGGCGTAGCCACGCCGAACGTGCAGTTCAAGGAGGCGTTGCTGGAGATGAAGGTGATGCCCACCATCACCAACGACAACCGCGTCTTCCTTAATCTCAACGTCAAGAAGGACGAAGTGAACCGCTACATCACGCTGGAAGGCTACGGCAGCGTGCCGGAGTTGGACAAGCGCGAGATCAACACGGCGGTCCTGGTGGAAGATGGCCAGACCGTGGTGATCGGCGGCGTGTACGAGTTCACCGATCGCAGCAGCGTCTCCAAGGTGCCGTTCCTGGGCGACATCCCCTTCCTGGGCAACCTGTTCAAGAAGAAGGGCCGCAGCAAGCAGAAGGCAGAGTTGCTGATCTTCATCACCCCGAAGGTGTTGTCGGTCAACAAGCGCTGATCCCTCGTTCTGCACGGATCGGAAAAGGGCCGCGGAAGCGGCCCTTCTTCGTTCTGATCCGTCGAACCGCCGCGAACTTCCGCTGAATCCGCTTCGGTACCGGCAGCGGGGTCGGGGAACCCGCGTGGCAGACTGTGGGTCCCACACGCACCCTCCGCCATCCAACGCTCATGGACCTCCCGTCTCCCCCCGGATTGTTCGATCGCTTCGTTACCCTGCGCGACGACCTCTCGCAGGCCATCGTCGGCCAGGCCGCGCTGGTGGAGCGCCTGCTGATCGCCTTGTTGGCGGACGGTCACCTGCTGGTCGAGGGCGCCCCGGGACTGGCGAAGACCACCGCGATCCGCGCGCTGGCGTCGCGGTTGCATGCGGACTTCGCCCGCGTGCAGTTCACCCCGGATCTGCTGCCGGCGGACCTGACGGGGACGGAAGTGTGGCGGCCGCAGGAGGCGCGCTTCGAATTCCAGGCCGGGCCGATCTTCCATCCCCTCCTGCTGGCCGATGAGATCAACCGCGCGCCCGCGAAGGTGCAGTCCGCGCTGCTTGAGGCGATGGGCGAGCGCCAGGTGACCGTGGGTCGGCACACGTACCCGCTGCCGGCCCTGTTCCTGGTGATGGCGACCCAGAACCCGATCGAGCAGGAGGGCACCTTCCCGTTGCCGGAGGCGCAGCTTGACCGGTTCCTGATGCACGTGAAGATCGGATATCCCGAGGCCGCGGCCGAAGCGGAAATCCTGCGCTTGGCGCGTGACCGGGCGCGTGAGCAGATGCAGTCGGTGCACGCGGCGGTCGAGCGCATGCCGCTGGATGATGTCTTCCAAGCGCGCGCGCAGGTACTCGACCTGCATCTGGCGCCGGCGCTCGAGCGCTATCTGATCGAACTGGTGCTCGCCTCGCGCGACGCCTCCCGCTACGACGCTACGCTGGCGCGGCGCATCGCCTGGGGCGCGAGTCCCCGCGGTTCCATCGCGCTCGAACGGTGCGCGCGCGCGCGCGCGTGGTTGTCGGGTCGCGACTACGTCACGCCCGACGACATCCGTGCGATCGCACCGGACGTGCTGCGTCATCGCGTGCTGCCGAGCTACGAGGCGACCGCGGAGGGCTGGGACGGCGATCGCCTGGTGAAGGCGTTGCTCGACGCGGTTCCGTTGCCCTGAGCCCGGGATTCCACTCGCGCGTGTCCTGCCGATGAACGAAGGCATCCTGCCCACCCTGGCCGAGTTGATCGCGCTGCGTGCGAGCGCGCAGCGTCGCCCGCCCGCCCGGCGGGGCCGGCATTCGGTGAGTGGCCCGTCGGCCTCGCCGATGCGGGGTCGTGGCATGGAGTATGCGGAGTCGCGCGAGTATGTCGCGGGCGACGACGTGCGCCACATCGACTGGCGCTTGACCGCGCGCAGCGGCCGTACCCACACCAAGCTGTTCCAGGCCGAACGCGAACGGCTGACGCTGATCGTGGCCGATACCTCGCCGCTGCTCTATTTCGGTACGCGAACACGCTTCAAGTCCGTGCAGGCGGCGCGCGCTGGCGCAGTCGCGGCGTGGCAGGCTGCGCGCGACGGGGATCGCCTCGCCATCCTCCGCGGCAGCCTGGCGGAAGCGCCCGTTCCGCCGGCGTCCGGCACGCGCGGTGCGCTGCGCGTGCTCGATGCGTTGGTGCGCTGGTATGCCGCGCCGCCGCCCGATGATCTCGGGCTCGCCTTCGCGCTGGACCACGCCGCACGGCTGCTGCGGCCCGGCTCACGGTTACTGGTGCTGGCCGATCCGCACAGCCTGGCGTCCATTCCGGAATCGCGCTGGCCTGCGCTGGCCGCTCACCACGATGTCGTCGTCCTGTTGCTGACCGATCCGCTCGAAACGGCGCCGCCTTCCCGGCGCCTGCCGTTCGTCGTGGGCCACCAGCGCGTGGAGCTCGACCTGGCCAGCCCGTCGCAACGCGAGGCTTGGCGCATGGAGTTCCAGCAGCCTCTGGAGCGCGCGCTGGATCGCCTGCCTGCACGTGGCGTCCAGGTGCGCACGCTGTCGACCGATGCACCCAGCGACGCCTGGCTGGCGGCGCTGGGCCGCGCCCAGCCGCAGGTGGCATGACCATGGGATTGGCAACGCTGGTGCTGCGTGATGTCCATGTACCGGCTTCGCCGCCGTGGTGGCCGCTGGCGCCGGGATGGTGGCTGGTCGCGGGCGTCGTCGCCTTGCTGGTGGCGGGTGTTGTTGCATGGCGTTGGCATCGACGTCGCACGCGGCAGGCTTGGCTGCGCTGGTTCGACGCCGCGATCGCAGGCGGCTCGCCCGCAGAGCAGGTCGCCGCCATGTCCGAGCGGCTGCGCCGGGCCGCACGACGGTGTGATCCGTCTGCCGATCGCCTGCAGGGTGATGCGTGGCTGGCGTTCCTCGACGGTACGCAGGGCCGTGCGTTTTCGCAGGGGCCGGGTCGCCTGCTGCTCGAGGGGGGCTTCCGTCGCGAGGTGGCGCCTGCGGAACTGTCGGCCGCGACGGACGTGGCGCGCAAGCGATTCCTCGATTTGATGGCGGGCCGGCGATGAGCGCGTCTCTGCCGGTGCTGCAGTGGCTGCAGGATGGGTACGCGGGCTTCGCGTGGCCGTGGCTGTGGCTGGCGTTTCCGTTGCCGTGGCTGGTGCGCTGGCTGCTGCCGGCGCGGCAGACCCAGACCGATGGGCTGAAGGTGCCGTACGGGCCCGCGGTGCAGGCGATCGCCCGGCAGGGAGGGCGTGGTCTGCCAAAGCGCGCGGCTGCGCTGGCGTGGCTGGCGTGGTTCCTGCTGTGCGCCGCCGCTGCACGACCCCAGCAGTTCGGCGACGCCGTGACGCCCCCGGTGAGTGGACGCGACCTGATGCTCGCGGTCGATTTGTCCGGCAGCATGACCGAGCCGGACATGGAGCTGGGCGGCGCCGTCGTCGATCGCCTGACGGCTGCCAAGGCCGTGCTTGCGGATTTCCTCGATCGACGCGACGGCGACCGCGTCGGCCTGCTGGTCTTCGGCCAGCGGGCGTATGCCATGACGCCGCTGACGCGCGACCTGCAGACGGTGCGCGACCAATTGCGCGATGCCGTCGCGGGCCTCGCCGGTCGCGAAACCGCCATCGGCGATGCCATCGCACTCGCCGTGCGCCGCCTGCGCACGCAGCAGGATGGCCAGCGCGTGCTGATCCTGCTCACCGACGGCGTCAACTCCGCCGGCGTGCTGACGCCCGCCAAAGCCGCGGAACTGGCAAAGGAAGAGCGCGTGCGCATCCATACCATCGCCTTTGGTGGCGATGGCGGCATCAGCGTGTTCGGCATCCCCTTGCCGATGCCGGCGAGTTCGGCCGAGGCCATCGATGAAGCCACCCTGCGCGATGTCGCCTCGCAGACCGGCGGGCGCTTCTTCCGCGCGCGCGATACGCGCGAGCTGGCAGGCATCTACGCCGAACTGGACCGGCTGGAGCCGGTGGAGCAGCCGGGCAGGGCGGTGCGCCCACGCATCGAGCGCTACGCGTGGCCGCTCGCCGCGGCGTTGCTGGTGTCGCTGCTCGCGTTCGTGCTGCCGCGGAGGCATGCATGAGCATGGACTGGACGGCGTTGCACTTCCTCCGTCCCCACTGGTTGTGGGCACTGACGGCATTGCCCGTGTTGATGTGGGCCTGGCGCGTGCAGCGACAGCGCCGCAGTGCATGGCGGGGGCATGTCGATGCGCACCTCCTGCCGCACCTGCTGGTGCAGGGCAGCGTGCGGGTACGCGCTGGCCTGGCGGTGGCAAGCATCGCCTACGTACTGGCGGTACTGGCGCTGGCGGGCCCGAGTTGGCGCCAGGTCGACCAACCCCTCTGGCAGGTGCAGCGGCCTCTGGTGGTCGTGCTCGATCTTTCCAGCCGTACCACCGCGAGCGATCTGCCGCCATCGCGAGTGTTGCAGGCGCGGGCAAAGCTCGGACAGATCCTGGCTGCGCGCGCGGGAAGCCCCGTCGCGCTGGTCGCCTATGCCGACGACGCGTTCACCGTAGCGCCGCTGACCGACGACGTGGCCAACATCGGCCTGTTCCTCGACGACCTGTCGCCGGACATCATGCCGGTGGATGGGCAGCGCACCGACCGTGGCATCGCGTGGGCCGCCCGCTTGATGACGCAGGCGGATGTCCGGGGCGGCGACATCCTGGTGCTTACCGATCGCGCGGACGCAGAAGCGACGGCCGCCGCCGCCGCCGCGCACGCGCAGGGCCACACCGTCTCCGTACTGGGATTGGGCACGGCATCCGGCGCCGCCTACCGCGGCGGCGACGGTGTGATCGGGCGCGCGGCGCTGGATGCGACATCGCTGCGTCGCCTCGCCCGCGATGGCGGCGGTCGTTACGCGACGCTCACCACCGACGAGGCCGACATCGCCGCGCTGGCACTGCGGTCCCCGCGCATGGCGGAGCAAGGCGGCGCGTCGTCCGGCGTCGGCAAGGCGTGGCGTGACGAAGGCTACTGGTTGCTGGTTCCGCTGATGGCGCTCGCGTTGCTGGGGTTCCGCCGCGGCGCGCCCCTGGTCTTGTTGGGTGCGTTGTGGCTGCCGATGGCGCAACCCGCATCGGCCGCCGGCCTGGACTGGTGGCAGCGCAGCGACCAGGCCGAACACGCGCGCCTGGTGCACGGCGCCGACGCCTATCGGAAAGGCGATTACGTCGCCGCTGAAAAGGCGTTCAGCGGCATCTCCTCGGCGGAGGGTTGGTACAACCTCGGCAATGCGTTGGCGAAGCAGCAACGGTACGACGACGCCATCGCCGCCTACGATCGTGCGCTGCGCGCGAGGCCGGGCATGCCCGATGCGGTGGCGAACCGGGCCGCGGTCGATGCGGCCCGCAAGCGCCCGCCGTCCCCTCGAGACAACGACGGGAAGTCTGGGCAGCAGGGTGCGGGCCAGCAGGGCTCCCAAGGATCGCAAGGCCCGGCCAACGCAGGTGCGGATGCGCCCGACAAGCCCTCGCGCTCTTCCTCTTCGGGGGCGACGTCGACGCAGCAAGCAAAGGCGCCACCGGCTGGACGCCCCTCTTCCGAAGCACCTCCCGCATCGCCTCCCGATGCCGCCACGCAGTCCGCCGCTGATGCGGCACAACGCGAGCGCATGCGCCAGGCGATGTCGCAAGCGGCGGCACAGCGCGCCGGACCGCCCGGTGGGGACACGCCCGCCGCGCAGGTCGAATCCGCGGAAGCGCGCGAACGCCGGCAAGCGGTCGACGCATGGTTGAAACGCGTGCCGGACGAACCCGGCTCGCTGCTGAAGGCGAAGTTCCGGCTCGAACAGGAACGCCGCCAGAGAGAAGGACGATGAGATACCGGGCGTGGTTGTGGATGTGCCTGTTGGTGGCGTGGCCGCTGTCCTCGCTGGCGGCCACGCGCGCGTGGCTGGAACAGTCGCAAGTGGCGTTGGGGCAAACGGTGACCTTGAACGTGGAGACCGATGCGGTGTCCGCCACGCCGGACCTGACGCCACTGATGCGCGACTTCAACGTGGAAGGCCAGTCGGACAGTCGCAGCGTGCGCTGGGTGAACGGACGCATGGGCAGCAGCACCACCTTCGCGCTCACCCYGCGACCGCGCCGCGCGGGCTCGCTCGCGATTCCCGCCCTTCAGGTGGGCAACGACCGTACCGCACCGCTGGTGCTGGAGGTGACGGCTACGCCGACCGCGAGTGCCGCCGCCAACGGGCTGGTGTTCGTCGAAACCGAGATCGACGACGCGGATCCCTACGTGCAGCAGTCGGTCGGCATCACGGTGCGGCTGTTCTACGCCACGCCGCTGTCCGGCGAGCTGGATCTCGATCCTCCCGACGGCGCCCTGCTGCAACGCGTGGGCGAGATCGTGCAATCCAGCCGCGAGATCGATGGGCGGCGCTACAGCACGGCCGAGCGCAGGTACTTGCTCGTGCCCGAGCGCAGCGGCCCCCTGACCCTGCCTGGCGCGCGCTTTCGCGGAAGGACGGCGGGCGGCTGGATGGACGACCTGTTCGGCGGCAGCGGCCGCGACGTCAACATCACAGGATCGCCGCGCACGCTGCAGGTACGGCCGCAACCTGCCACCGCGCCGCAACCCTGGCTGCCCGTGCGCGACGTGCGCCTGCGCTATACCGCGGTGCCCGAGCAGCTGCGCGCCGGCGAGGCCGCGACGCTGGCGATCGAAGCCACGGTCGTCGGCGCCACGCAGGCGCAGCTGCCGGAATTCCCCGCACCGGCGGTGCCGGGCGCACAGGTCCTTGCCGAGCCGCCGCAGTACGACGAGACCTTCGTCGGTGGAACGCCGCAGGTGAAGCTGACGCGGCGCTACTCCCTCGTCCCGGCCCGGCCCGGTGCGCTCGCCGTGCCGGGAATGGCGATGGCGTGGTGGGACGTGCGCGCGGGAACGGCGAAGCGCGCGACGCTTCCC
>NZ_JBGFFG010000004.1:0-24279 GCF_056175765.1 Pseudoxanthomonas sp. LjRoot204_2
GCGTGGTGAGCCTCATCGCGCTGCGCACGCCATCGCTGTTGATGCGACTGATCCTGTGGCCGCCGGCCATCGATCGCCACCGCCAGTACGACCGGCTGGTGACGTATGGCTTCATCCACGCCGACATCTGGCACCTGTTCTTCAACATGTTCACGCTGTTCTTCTTCGGGCGCCAGATCGAAGGCTGGATGGCCGAGCAGAAGGGGCCGTGGGTTTTCCCGCTGTTCTACTTCTCGGCACTGGTGGTGTCGATCCTGCCGACCTACCTGAAGCACCAGAAGGACCCGAATTACCGCAGCCTGGGCGCGTCCGGTGCGGTGTCGGCGGTGCTGTTCGCCTTCATCCTGCTGGCCCCCTGGGCTACGATCGGGGTGTTCTTCATTCCCATGCCGGCCATCGTGTTCGCCGTGCTGTACATCGCCTACAGCATCTGGATGGACAAGCGCGGCGGCGACAACATCAACCATGGTGCCCACCTGGCGGGTGCCGCCTACGGGGTGCTTTTCCTGGTGGTGATGGATGCGGAGGTGGTGCAACACTTCCTGCAGGAGCTCTCGCGCCCGAGCTTCGGTTAAGCCGACTTTGCGGCTTTGCTCACCTGCATTGAAGGTGGGCCATGCTATCCCGGGGTCGTGTCCCACCCGTGGAGCCGCACATGGCGACCCGCAAAGCTGTAGCGAAAAAGRCAGTCAAGAAAGTCGCAGGCAAGGCAGCGTCCAGTAAGCGCGCAAGCAAGCCCGCAAGCAAGCCCGCAAAGAAGGTCCCGGCCAAGACCTCGGCCAGGACGGTGACGGCCAAGAAGACCGCGCCCGGGAAGGCTGCGACCAAGAAGGCAGCGACCAAGAAGGCCGCGAAGCAGTCGCCGACATCTCCGGCAACGAAGAAGGCGGCACCCAACGTAGCGAAGAAGACCACAGGCAGTGCCGCCCCGAAGAAAGCGGTCAAGCAGCCAGCCAGGAAGGCGGTTTCGAAGGCGGTGAAAAAGGTCGCCGCAACAACGGTAGCGCGGCGGACGCCGAGCGTACGCAAAGGGACGACAAAGAAGGCGACCGCGCGCAAACGTGCGCCCCGGAAGATTACCCCGGCGCAGGCGCTGGCCAACGCCCGGTCGCTGCTCGAGCAGAAGCAGGCGCATGATCGGCAGCCCGCGTCATGGCAGCAATTGGACCAGGATGGGCAGGGTGCCACGGCGGCAGCGGGCTTCGTATCGAACGAGGCGGCTGACAAGGCGATGGAACTGCATGCTGCGGAAAGCCGGCTCAAAGCGATCCAGGGCAGTGCAGGCACGCAGGATCGTCGCAACCAGGGCAAACGGGATCATCGCGGCGAATAGCCAACCGCGGCAGGAATTATGGGAGGGAATGTTTCGTTCTGCCTGCTTCGACGAAGCAGGTGGGACGGGACTCCGACGCGGCAGTCACACCCGAAGGCGGACCCCTGCGCCGCGCCGGAGCACCCGATGAAGAGGTGCGGCGACTCAGTCCACCAGGGAATGCACGGCGTGTACGCCCGCCTTCTCGCTGCCGGAGTAGGCCGACATCAAGCGCTCGTACACGGCGTTGTTGAGGCGTTCGAATTCCCACGCATCGGTATGGCCGGTCACCGTGAGCTGGAACAGACCTTCCAGCAGCGTGAAATCGTTGGCGTTGGAGACGTCGGGCAGTGTGTCGATCAGGCTCATGGCGAAACTCCGAGAGGCAGGTCTATGGTCCGTACCTCGCAGCAATCGTGCCAACGTCGAAACTGCGAATCCGATCACGCTCACTGGCGCTCCTCATGCCTTTCACAAGCATGAATGTGACGCGCTGCGTCCAGTTCTGCCACGGCGCCGGCTGGGCAGTGGGTCACAATGCCATTGAGCCCCTCACCACGGAGACGCCATGACCGACGACCTGCCTGCCTTCGACCTGCATCACGATGCGGACTCCCGCCGCTTTTCCACCCGCCTGGAGGGTCACGAAGCCGAACTCGTCTATTCCCTGCGGGACGGGCGCATGGTCATCGAGCACACGGGTGTGCCGGAGGCGATCGGCGGACGGGGGATCGCGGCCGAGCTGGTCAAGGCGGCTCTGGGCCATGCAAGGACACAGGGATGGCGCGTGGTGCCTGCGTGTTCCTATTCCGCCGCGTACGTCCAGCGGCATCCCGAGTACGCCGATCTGGTGGATGCCTGATCGTGATGGAGGCTGCACGGGCGCCGCCTTAGAATGATCGCCATCACACTCGGAAGGAGCCCGAACGTGTCACTCCCCCCCTCGTCACGCCACCTTTCCCCCCACGCGATCCTGGTTCTGGTCGCCGCACTCGCACTGGCGGCCTGCCAGCGCGAAACGCCGCCGGCACCCGACGCGGCCGGCGAACCGCCGTCTCCCGTGGCCGCGTCGGCGGCCACCGCCGGAGCGCCGGTCGAACTGAAGGATGTCATCGAAAGCAACGACCGGTATGTCATCGGCATCAGCTATCCCGCGGCCGTCAATCGCCATCCCGGGCTGGCGAAGGCGCTGTCGGACTACACGGCCGCCGAGCGCGCCGAACTGATGCAGGCCGTCGACGCCTTCGGCAACGACAAGCCGTCGGCACCCTACGAGCTTTCCCTGGCATTCGAGCAGGTAGTGGATACCCCGCAGATCGTCGCGGTGGCGGCGGATGGCAGCCGCTACACGGGCGGCGCACACGGCCAGCCGCTGATCGCGCGCTTCGTCTGGTTGCCGCAGCAGGACGCGCGCCTGACTGCGGCCGCGCTGATCCCGGGCGCCAAGGGCTGGCAGGCCGTCAGCGATTACGTCCGCGAACAGCTGCACACCGCCGTGGTGAACCGTGCCGACGAGGACGAACTCCCCCCGGTGGACCGCGCCGCCCTGATCAAGAGCACGTTCCGGATGATCGACGAAGGCACCGAGCCGGACGCTGCCAACTTCAGCGAATTCGTGCCGGTGCTGGATGCGGCAGGCCGCATCACGGCCCTTCGCTTCGTCTTCCCCCCCTACCAGGTGGGCCCGTATGCCGACGGTACACAGACGGTGGACGTGCCTGCTGCCTTGCTGCTGCCGCACGTCGCCCCGGCGTACGCGGAGCTCTTCGCGCGCTGACCGACATGCCGTACGCCCGCTTCGAGCGCAGGATCGCAAACCTGTTGGCCGGAGCGGATGTGCGGATCGGGGGCGACCGCCCCTGGGATATCCGGATCCACGATCCCCGCTTCCATGCCCGGGTGCTGGGGCAGGGGTCGCTGGGATTGGGCGAAAGCTACATGGACGGCTGGTGGGACAGCGCCTCGCTCGATGGTCTGCTGTTCCGCCTGCTTGCCGCCGGCGTGGACGAACAGGTGCACGGTGCAGGGGAGCTGTTCGATGCGCTGCGCGCCCGCCTGACCAACCTGCAGTCGCCGCATCGCAGTGGCGAAGTAGGGCGCCGCCATTACGACCTCGGCAACGATCTCTACGCCGCGATGCTGGGCCGCCGCCTGGTGTACAGCTGCGGCTACTGGCGCGACGCCACCGATCTCGACGCAGCGCAGGAAGCGAAGCTGGATCTGGTCTGCCGCAAGCTCCGCCTGCTGCCCGGCATGCGGGTGCTCGACATCGGCTGTGGCTGGGGTGAAGCGCTCAAGTTCGCCGTGCAGCGCTATGGCGTGGAAGGCGTGGGGATCACGGTCTCCAGGGAGCAGGCGGCGTATGCCCGGCAGCTGTGCGCCGGATTGCCGGTCGAGATCCGCCTGCAGGACTATCGGGCGCTGCGCGAGCCCTTCGACGCGGCGTTCTCGCTGGGCATGTTCGAACACGTGGGAGTGAAGAACTACGCCACCTATTTCGACGTCGTTCGCCGTTGCCTGCCGCCGGAAGGCCTGTTCCTGCTGCATACCATCGGGGGAAACCGATCGGTGCAACGGACAGATCCCTGGATCGCGCGGTACATCTTCCCCAATTCCATGCTGCCATCGGCGGCGCAGGTAGCCGCGGCGGCGGAAGGACGGCTCGTCATCGAGGACTGGCACAACTTCGGCGCCGACTACGACCGGACGCTGCAGGCGTGGCGGGACAACGTGGAATCGGCCTGGGCATCGCTGGCCACGCGTTACGACGCCCGCTTCCGCCGGATGTGGCGGTTCTACCTGGCCGCGTCCATGGCCACGTTCCGCAGCCGCCGCTCGCAGCTGTGGCAGCTGGTGCTTTCGCCACGCGGCGTACCTGGCGGTTACATCGCGCCACGTTGAGCGGACACGCAAACGAAAAGAGCAGGCCGGGGCCTGCTCTTCAGCGTGCGGTAGCGACCGGCGTCAGGCGKAGGGCGCGGAAGGCAGTTCGCGCGCGTTGAAGATGCGCTCGATGACCTCGGCCAGTTCGTCTTCCGAGAACGGCTTGGTCAGATAGGCCTTGGCGCCCTGGCGAAGGCCCCACATGCGGTCCGTATCCTGGTCCTTGGTGGTCACCAGGATCACCGGAATGTGCTTGGTGGTGGCCTCGCGGCTCAGCGTGCGCGTGGCCTGGAACCCGTTGAGGTTCGGCATCACCACGTCCATCAGCACCATGTCGGGCAGCTCGCGCTTGGCGACTTCCACGCCCGCGGCGCCGTCCTCGGCGGTGATGGATTCGTGCCCCAGTTTCTCGACGATGCGCTGGATGCCCAGCAGTTGCGACGGTGAATCGTCGACGATCAGAATCTTTGCCATGGATGTCCCCAGTGTTCCCCGACACCGATTTTAGACCTTGTCCGTGACAACACAATGGGCTGGGCGGCCAACGGACAACGTCCGTCGCGCCGCCGATGCCGTTCATCCCATTCGTACCAGCGTGCGTCCGAACGAGCGCCCGTCCAGCATGGTGCGGAACACCTCCGGCAACCCTTCCAGCGTGGTTTCGCGGGTGCAGATGGTCTCCAGGTGCCGCGGCTTCCAGTCGCTGGCGAGGTGCTGCCAGACCTGTTCGCGAATGTCGCGCGCGGTGCCGGCCGATGCCACGCCGAGCAGCGATACGCCCCGAATTATGAAGGGCATCACAGTTATGGGCAGGTCGGCACTCGCGGCAAGACCGGCGCTCGCCACGTTGCCATACGGCGTGGTCTGCGCCAGCAGGCTGGCGAGCATGGGGCCACCGACGTTGTCGAGTCCGCCGCCGAAGCGCGCGGATTCCATCGGGCGCGCCGTCGCGAGCGCATCGCGACCCAGTACCTCGGTGGCGCCGATCGACGTCAGGTAGGCCGCGTTCTCGGGCTTGCCACTGATGGCGTGCACCTCGAACCCGGCCCTGCTGAAGATATCGACGGCCAGTGAGCCGACGCCGCCGGTGGCACCGGTGACCGCGAGCGGACCGAGATCGGGCGTCTGGCGGTTTTCCCGCATGCGATACAGCGCCAGTGCGGCCGTGAACCCTGCCGTGCCCAGGATCATGCTTTCGCGCAGGCTCAGGCCGGTGGGCAGGGGAATGACCCACTTGGCATCGAGACGCGCGTAGTCGGCGTAGCCGCCGTCGCGGGTTTCGCTGAGTCCCGACCCGGTCACCAGTACCGCATCGCCCTCCTTGAAGGCGGGATCGGTGGAGGCCACCACGTGGCCGGCCACGTCGATGCCGCCGACCAGCGGGAAGCGACGCAGGATCTTGCCTTCGCCTGTGCCGGCGAGCGCATCCTTGTAGTTGACCGATGAGTAGGCGGTCTTGATGACCACTTCACCCGGATTCAATCCGTCGAGCGCGATGGCTTCAATGCCGCTGCGGTAGCCGGTGTCGTCGTTGTGGATGCGGAAGGCTTTGAAGGCGTTGGAAGGCAGGGTCATGCGTGTGCTCCGTCATCCCGGCGAAAGCCGGGACCCAGTGACCTGGATTTTGCGGTCATTGCCGGATAAATGCCAAAGCGTCGACATGCGACTTTGGTCAGCCATGCGGGCTCATGCGATTCCGCCATACAGGTCAAGCCAGTACGGATTCGTGTCCTCGATGAGCCTGAGTTTCCATTCGCGCTTCCACTCTTTCAGGGCTTTCTCCCGCGCGATGGCAGACGGCATCGTGTCGTGCGACTCGTACCAGACCAACGTGTGGACGCGGTAGCGGCGAGTGAAGCCTGAGACCTGGTCGTTCTTGTGCTGCCAAACGCGTGAAGCCAGATCGGAGGTAACGCCGATATAGAGCGTTCCATTGCGTTGGCTCGCTAGGATGTAAACGCAGGGATTGCGCTGTCGCATCGGGCACTCCTTGCCCTGTTTGGTCCCGACGCGATCCTGCTCTCTTGCACGTTTCACTTTCAAGTGAGAGTCGCTGGGTCCCGGCTTTCGCCGGGATGACGGCATACAAAGCATCCGTCCAGGCCGACAGGCTCGACGCTGGAGCGACAGTGGACTGGTTCTCTGCCTGCGATCTCTCCCGTCATCCCGGCGAAAGCCGGGATCCAGTGACTGATCAGGTCAACCCGGACGGCAGATCAATTCACTTCGAAAAGAGCGCTCCGCTCAACGCAACGACTTGCGCCGTTTCTCGTCCATCCACTTGTCCGCCTGCGCCGGCGAATAGGCGCGCATCCAGGCGACCATCGCATCGAGGTCGTCGCCGTGCCAGAGGTCGTTGCGCTGTTCCGGGTGCAGGAAGCGCTCTTCGACCATGCGGTCGATCATGCCCATCAGCGGTGTATAGAAACCTTCGACATCGAGGAAGGCGCAGGGCTTGTCGCCGATGCCGAGCTGGCGCCAGGTCAGCATTTCGAACATCTCGTCCAGCGTGCCGAAACCGCCGGGCAGGGCGACGAAGGCGTCGGACAGGTCGAACATGCGCTTCTTGCGCTCGTGCATGTTGGCCACCACCTCCAGACGGGTCAGGCCCTTGTGCGCCACTTCCCAGTTAACCAGCTGCTCGGGGATCACGCCGGTGACCTCGCCGCCAGCGGCGAGCACCGCGTCGGCCACGATGCCCATCAGTCCGACGTTGCCGCCGCCGTAGACCAGCTGCAGTCCCTCCTTGGCGATGCGGTCGCCCAGCGCGATGGCGCGCTCGGTGTAAGCCGGCTTGTTGCCGGCGTTGGAGCCGCAGTAGACGCAAATGCTCTTCATGTCGGGTGTCCTGTGTTGCCTGTTGTCTGAAACGCAAAACGCCAGGCTTCGCCTGGCGCATGCGGATCACGGCGACGGCCTCGCCGCCGTGCGGGCCTCAATTGGCCTTGTGGATCGCGCGCTTGTGCACGGCCATCGCGGCATCGTGCACCGCTTCCGACAGCGACGGGTGCGCATGGCAGATGCGGGCCAGATCGTCCGCGGAGCCCTTGAACTCCATGGTGAGCACGCCTTCGTGCACCAGCTCGGACACGTTGGCGCCGACCAGGTGCATGCCCAGCACGCGATCGGTTTCTGCGTCCGCGATGACCTTCACGAAGCCGCTCGGCTCCGCCATCGCCACGGCGCGGCMCACGGCGGCAAACGGGAAGGAGCCGGCCTTGTACGCCACGCCCTCGGCCTTGAGCTGCTGTTCGGTCTTGCCCACCCAGGCGATCTCGGGAGAGGTGTAGATGACCCACGGAATGGTGTCGAAGTTGACATGCCCCGGCAGGCCGGCGATCAGCTCGGCGACCGCGATGCCTTCCTCGAAGCCCTTGTGCGCCAGCATCGGTCCGCGCACGCAATCGCCGATCGCCCACACGCCGTCGACGCCGGTGTGGCAGTGGGCGTCCACTTCCACCTGGCCGCGTTCGTTGAGCTTGACGCCGGTGCCCTCGGCCAGCAGGCCCTTGCTCGCGGCGCGGCGGCCCACCGCGACAAGTAGCTTGTCTACGGTCAGCGTCTTCTCGCCTTCGGCGTCGCTGTAGGTGACCACGACTTCCTTCTTCTTGCCCTTGCCCGTGACTTCGGTCTTCGACACCTTGGCGCCAAGACGGATATCGAGGCCCTGCTTCTTGAACTCGCGCGCGGCGACTTTCGACACTTCACTGTCGGCGACGGCAAGGAAATCGGGCAGGGCTTCGAGGATGGTGACCTCGGAGCCGAGACGCTTCCACACGCTGCCCAGTTCCAGGCCGATCACGCCGGCGCCGATCACGGCGAGGCGCTTCGGCACTTCGGTGAAGTCCAGCGCGCCGACGTTGTCGACGATGGTCTCGCCATCGAACTTGGCGAACGGCAGTTCGATCGAATCCGAACCGGCGGCGATGATGACGTTGGTGCCCTTGAGCTCCACGTCGCTGCCGTCGTGCTGCTTCACCTTGACGACGTTGCCCGGCTGCAGCTGGCCGAAGCCGTAGTAGGCCGTCACCTTGTTGGCCTTGAACAACTGCGCGATGCCGCCGGTGAACTGCTTCACGATCGCGTCCTTGCGGCCGACCATGGTGCCGACGTCGATCTTCGCGTCCTTGACGCTGATCCCGTGCTGCTCGAACTGGTGGGTCAGGTTGTGGTACTGGTGCGAGGAATCCAGCAGCGCCTTGGAGGGGATGCAGCCCACGCGCAGGCAGGTACCGCCGAGCGCGGGCTTGCCGTCCTTGCCCAGCGCGGCGTCGATGCACGCGACCTTCATGCCCAGCTGTGCGGCGCGGATGGCGGCGTGGTAGCCGGCGGGACCGGCACCGATGACGACGACGTCGAATTGTTCAGCCATTTCAGTGTCCTTTGCCTTTCCCTTCTCCCCTCGGGAGAAGGTGCCCGAAGGGCGGATGAGGGGCGATGGAGTGGGAGACTCCAAATCAGAGGTGAGGCTGCCGCGTTTTGTCGCGAGGCCAGAGGGCGTGACTCCGTTGCCCCTCACCCCAACCCCTCTCCCGATGGGAGAGGGGCTAGGTGCATCACATGCCGAGAAGCATGCGGTGCGGGTTTTCCAGCTGGTTCTTGATGTCGACCAGGAACWGCACCGCGTCCTTGCCGTCGATGATGCGGTGGTCGTASGASAGCGCGAKGTACATCATCGGCGCGGCAATGACCTGGCCGTTCTCGACGATGGCGCGGTCCTTGATGGCGTGCATGCCCAGGATGGCGCTCTGCGGCGGATTGACGATCGGCGTGGACATCAACGAACCGAAGGTGCCGCCGTTGGTGATCGTGAAGGTGCCGCCCTGCAGGTCTTCCAGGCCCAGCTTGCCGTCGCGCGCCTTCTTGGCGTAATCGGCGATGCCCTTCTCGATGTCGCCGAAGCCCATGCGCTCGACATTGCGCAGCACCGGCGTGACCAGGCCCTTCTCGGTGGAGACGGCGATCGAGATGTCGGCATAGCCGTGGTAGATGATGTCGTTGCCATCGACCGACGCATTGACGATCGGGTGGCGCTGCAGCGCGTTGGCGGCGGCCTTGGCGAAGAAGCTCATGAAGCCGAGCTTGATGCCGTTGGCCTTCACGAAGTCGTCCTGCAGTTCCTTGCGCATCTCCATGACCTTGCCCAGGTTGACCTCGTTGAACGAGGTCAGCATGGCGATGGAGTTCTTGGACTGCATCAGGCGCTCGGCGATGCGGGTGCGGATGCGGGTCATCGGCACGCGCTCTTCGGGACGCGCGCCACCGGACACGCCCGCGGTCTTGCCGCTGGCGTAGTTGACCAGGTCTTCCTTGGTCACGGCGCCGCGGCGACCGGTGCCTTCCACGGCGGCCGGATCGATGCCCTGGGTGATGGCGGTGAAGCGCGCACCCGGCGGCAGCGCGTCGGCGCCGGCCGGGGCAGGCTTGGTGCTGGACGGTGCAGCGGCGTCGGCCTTGGCGGCTTCGGCCTTCGGCTGTACTTCCTGGGCGCCAGCGGCCGGCTTCTTCTCTTCGGCGGCGGCGGGAGCGGGCGCAGCGGCGGCCGCACCTTCCTCGATGATCGCCAGCAGCTGCTGGCTGGTCACCGTGTCGCCTTCCTTGAACTTGATTTCCTTCAGCACGCCGTCGACGGGCGAGGGGACTTCCAGCACGACCTTGTCGGTCTCCAGATCCATCAGGTTCTCGTCGCGCTTGACCGCGTCGCCGGCCTTCTTGTGCCATGCGGCGATGGTGGCATCGGAGACGGACTCGGGCAGAACCGGAACTTTGACTTCAGTGGCCATGGGATGGGACGTCCTGGTGATGGTGTTCGATGAAGAAGGGAGGGCTCATTCGGCGACGTTGTCGTTGCCGAGCTTGTTGACCAGTGCGTCGGCGACCAGCTTCAGCTGTTCCTCGACGTGCTCGGCGAAATGGCCGGCGGCGGGCGAGGGCGAACGCGTACGGCCTGCATAATGCAGCGACTGCTTGTCGGTGAGGCAGGCCTGCAGGTGGTGCTTGATCTGGTACCACGCGCCCTGGTTCTGCGGTTCTTCCTGGCACCACACGACTTCGGTGGCCTTGCCGTAGCGCTTGAGCTCGGCGGCCAGTTGCTCGCGCGGGAACGGATAAAGCTGCTCTACGCGCACCAGCGCCACGTCGTCCTGGCCGCGCTTCTGCGCATCTTCCAGCAGGTCGTAATAGACCTTGCCCGAACATACGACGACGCGCTTGACCTTCTTGGCGTCGGCGGTGGCGTCGGGGATCAGGTGCTGGAACTCGCCATTGGCCAGTTCGTCCAGCGTGGACACGGCCAGCTTGTGGCGAAGCAGCGACTTCGGCGTCATCACCACCAGCGGCTTGCGGGTGGTCATGCGCATCTGCCGGCGCAGCATGTGGTACGCCTGCGCGGGCGTGGTCGGCACGCAGACCAGCATGTTCTCGAGCGCGCACAGCTGCAGGAAGCGCTCCAGGCGTGCGGAACTGTGTTCCGGKCCCTGGCCCTCGTAGCCGTGCGGCAGCAGCAGCGTCAGGCCGCTGATGCGGCCCCACTTGGCCTCGCCGGCGGCGATGAACTGGTCGATGACCACCTGTGCGCCGTTCGCGAAGTCGCCGAACTGCGCTTCCCAGATGCACAGCGTGTTGGGATCGGTGGTCGAGAAGCCGTATTCGAAGGCCATCACCGCTTCTTCGCTCAGCAGCGAGTCGATGATGGTGGCCTGCTCGGGCTGTTCCACCAGCTGGCGCAGCGGCAGGTAATAGCTGTCGGTCTTCTGGTCGTGCAGGATCGCGTGGCGATGGAAGAACGTGCCGCGCCCAGCGTCCTGGCCCACCAGGCGCAGGCCGTTGCCTTCGGCCAGCAGCGTCGCGTAGGCGAGGTTCTCGGCGAAGCCCCAGTCCGCGGGTTGCTCGCCGGCGGCCATCTTCACGCGGTCTTCGTAGATCTTGGCCACGCGCGGGTGCAGGGCGACGCCAGCGGGAATCGTGGTGATGATCTTGGCCAGCGAATCGAGGGACTTGCGCTTGACCTTGGTATCGACCGGATCGCTGAGCTTGCCGGAGAGGTACTTGGACCAGTCGATCGCCAGCTCGTCGTCCTTCTGCTTGGCGAGTTCGGTGGTGTATTCGCCCGAGTCCAGCTTGTCGCGATAGGCGTCGGCCAGCGCCTTGCCGCCTTCGGCCGGGATGACGCCGGCGCCTTCCAGCTTGGCGGCGTACATCTCGCGCGTGGTCGCGTGCTTGCGGATGGTCTGGTACATCACCGGCTGGGTCGCGGCCGGCTCATCGGCTTCGTTGTGCCCGTGGCGGCGGTAGCACACCAGGTCGATGACCACGTCCTTCTTGAACTGCTGGCGGAAGTCGTAGGCCAGCTGCGCCACGAACACCACCGCTTCCGGGTCGTCGCCATTCACGTGGAAGACCGGTGCGCCGACCATCTTGGCGACGTCGGTGCAGTACAGCGTGGAGCGCGCATCTTCCTTGTTGCTGGTGGTGAAGCCGATCTGGTTGTTGATGACGATGTGCAGCGTGCCGCCGACGGCGAATCCGCGCGCCTGCGACATCTGGAACAGCTCCATCACCACGCCCTGGCCGGCGAACGCGGCGTCGCCGTGCATGATGATCGGCARCACCGCCTGGCGTGCGGCGTCGTTGCGGCGCTCCTGGCGCGAACGGACGCTGCCGGCCACGACCGGGTCGACGATCTCGAGGTGCGACGGGTTGAACGCGAGCGCCAGGTGGACCGGGCCGCCCGGCGTGGCGATGTCGGCGGAGAAGCCCATGTGGTACTTCACGTCGCCGGCGTGCGCCAGGTTGTTGTCGTGTTCGAACTTGCCCTCGAACTCGTCGAAGAGCTTGCGCGGGCTCTTGCCCAGCGTGTTGACCAGCACATTGAGGCGGCCGCGGTGGGCCATGCCGACCACGATGTCCTTGACCCCGCCTTCGCCGGCACTGCGGATCATGGTGTCGAGCAGCGGGATGAGCGCATCGCCGCCTTCCAGCGAGAAGCGCTTCTGGCCCACGTACTTGGTGTGCAGGTAGCGCTCGAGGCCTTCGGCCGCGGTCAGGCGCTCCAGGGTGCGGCGCTTGGCGTCGTCGGACAGGCCGAACTGGCCGCCGGCGGTCTCCAGCCGCTGGTACAGCCACTGGCGCTGGTCGACTTCCGAGATATGCATGAACTCGACGCCGATGGGGCCGGTGTAGGCCGCCTTCAGGCGCGCCAGCAGGTCGCGGAGTTTCATGCGCGAGTTGCCGCCGACGTTGCCGGTGCTGAATTCGCTGTCGAGGTCCTTGTCGGACAGGTTGTGGAAGGACAGGTCCAGGTCCGGGGGATTGACCGGCGGGGTCAGGCCGAGCGGGTCCAACTGGGCCCCCAGGTGGCCGCGCGACCGGTACGCCGTGATGAGGCGGCCGATGTTGCGCTCACGTTCATCGCCGCCGGCGGCGACGACATGCCCGTTGTTGGCAGCCTGGCGGGCGGCCTCGGTGATCTGCTGGATCACGACCGAATGCGGGACATCCCCCGCCTCGTGGCCCTTGAATCCGTCGAAGTAGGCCTTCCACTTGGGGCCCACGCTGTCCGGGGCGACGAGATACTGCTCGTACAGGTCTTCGACGTAGGAGGCATTGCCTCCGTTGAGCTGCGAGGATTGCGCGAACTGCTTCAGGAGATTGTCCACGATGGGGTTCGGTGGGGTAGTCGAGGGGCGCTTGCGGTCCATGTCGCGCGATGTCCCACGGACATGGACGAAAACCCGGAAATTATACCCCCATGCCGGGAAGGGGGCGTAACCGGATTGGACTAAAGACGCAGGGTGCGGGCCGCTGGCGCTGCCGGATGCGACCGCATGCGCAGCGTGCTAGAGGCCCAGCGCGCGATATTCGCTGACGGGCCGCGAACGCTCCCAGATCTGCGAGAACTCCTCGCGCAGCTGGCGTGCACGGCCGGCATGCGCCAGCCCGGCCTCACCGTCGAAGCGATGCCCGAGCGGCCGGAAGTAGTACCCGTGGTCGTCGTTGGCGACGAACGCGGCGGTGTAGGGCAGGTCGACGGGATCCTGCACTTCGCGGAACGAGAACACGCTGGGCAGTCGTTGCCCCAGGGCGATCAGCGGCGCCAGTGCCCGCTGCGGCGTGGCCGCATCCTGCAGCAGCAGCTGCACGTGGGCGCCTGTCTGGCGCGTGGCGAGGCGGCGCAGGCCCTCGACGACCGTCGGTGCGTCCCACAGCCCCGGATCCAGCGCCCGGCTGTAGACCACCAGGCCGCGGCGCGCCTGCGCGATCACGGCCGTGGTGATGGCCACGGCTTCAGCGCGCCGGGTGATGCGGGCGGCGCCCGCCACCACACGGCGCATGGTCTGGTGTTCGATGCCGGCTTCGAGGAAGCGCTCGCCCTCCGGCACGAAGCCATGGCGCGCATAGAACGCCTCGGCGGAAACCTGGGCGTGCAACGACACATCGGGCCACTGCCGCTGACGGGCCTCGTCCAGAAGGGCGCCCAGCAGGGCATCGCCGACGCCGCGCCCACGCCATGCCGCCAGGACGGCCATGCGGCCGATGCGGTGCGCTGGCGTCAACCGCGCCGTGCCGATGGGGGTGCCGGAGGCATCGCGGGCGAGCACGTGGTAGCTGAGCGGGTCCATCGCATCCCGCTCGAGATCGCGCGGCACCTGCTGTTCCTGGACGAACACCACGTCCCTGACCTGGTGGACCAGGCGGGCGTCGGTGGCGTAGTCGACCGGTGCGACGCGGTAGTCCCCGGCGGCGTTCATGCGTCCTCGTCCCCGGTGTCCGGATCGTCATCCCCGAACGCGAGCTGATAATGGCCCTGCGCCGCCAATCCCATCACCGCATCGCGCGCGTCCTCGCTGAGTGCACCGTAGGTAGCGCCGTCCAGGCTCTCGAGGCCTGCCAACTGCTGGGCTTCCCTGACCGGCAGCACGTAATCCACCCCATTGCAGAACAGGGTGGCGCCCTTGCTGCGCCGACGCCATGCGAATCGCGAGAACGGGTGGCGCAGCAGGTGCGCGCCGCGCTGCAGGTCCCATTCCATCTCGATGCGCGAGGGCGCATCCGGAGGCGGCATGACATCGCCCGAAGCACGGTAGGTGGTGATGAAGCGGCCGAACCAGTCGCCGACCAGGTCGGGATCGTTCATGCGCAAGGCGTTGAGGGCCTCGACTGCGCGCGCCATCGCGCGAGCATCGATTTCGTTGGGATCCTGCGGCACGGTCAGGTCTTCGTCGTGGTAGCGCACGGCCTCGTCCGCTTCTGCGATCAGCGTGTCCAGATAGTCGCCGATCAGTTCGGCCGACGACGGGGCGCGCATGCCCACCGAGAAGGTCAGGCACGGGTTCTCGGCCACGCCGTGGTGGGGGACCAGCGGCGGCAGGTACAGCATGTCGCCGGGTGAAAGCACCCATTCGTGGGTGGGTTTGAACGTGCGCAGCAGCTTGATCGCCACGTCCTCCTGGAAACCCAGGTCCGGCGCGGGTTGCCCCATCGCCACGCGGGCGTCGATCGCCCAGCGGCGCTCGCCCTGGGCCTGCAGCAGGAACACGTCATAGTGATCCACGTGCGCGCCGACCGAACCGCCGGTGGCCGCGAAGCTGATCATGATGTCGTCCACCCGCCAGCGCGGCAGGAAGCGGAACTGCTSCAGCAGCGCTCGTACGTCGGCGTCCCACTTGTCCACGTCCTGCACCAGCAGGGTCCAGTCGTGGTCGGGCAGTCCGGGGAAATCCTCTTCCTGGAACGGGCCCGTGCGGACATCCCACGCGCCGGTGGCGCGGTCCAGGCTGATCATCCGCGCCAGCACGCCGTCTTCGCAGGCCAGGCCGGCGAGATCCTCCGGTTGCACCGGGGTCTCGAAGCCGGGGAATGCGTTGCGGATCAGCAGCGGACGCTTGTGCCAGTAGTCGCGCAGGAAGCGCTCGGCCGGCATGCCGAGGGGATGGTCACGGGTGGCGTCGACTTCGAACGGAAGCGAGGCGGCGCGGGAGAGCGTCTTCTTGGTCATGGGGTCGTGTTCGCGGGGCGATGCGCCGGGCAGGAAGGGGGAAGGGCAGCGTCACCGATCGCGCCACCTGCGACATTGATGCCGGTCAAGGCCGCGCCGGCGTTCCGCTGGCGGCTTCGTCGGCCAGGCGCTTGTCCAGGCGTTCGGAGGCTTTCCGCGCGTACACCCGGCAGGCGTCGCGGTCCACGAGGGGCGCGTTCGCTCGCGGCCCGATCCTTGACCACAGCTGGCTGGCGGAGGGATGCGGAGTGACCAGAATGTCGCAGTCGAGGGCCGCGACCCGCGCAAGCGTGTCGCGGAACGCTGCTACGTAACCGGGATGCGCTGCGTCGTCGCTGTAACGGTACACGTCGTCGGAGATCGCGGTCAGGCTGTCGGCATAGACCATCTGCCGGCAGTCGTCGCCCTCGCACGAACGCCAGGTCCAGCTCGTCCCCCCCGGCGTGTGCCCCGGTGTGGGAACGGCCTGCAGGGCGAGCGGACCGACGCGCACGACGCCGTCATCCGCGACGACGACCACCTTTCTGACCGGTGCGAACGGGTCCAGTACCTCGTGTTGCGGATCGTTGCGGTCGCTGGCGCCGCGCTTCAGCGTGGCGACGGCAGGCGCGCGTGCGTACACGGGTGCGCCCGTGGCCTCCTGCAGCTCGGCCAGACTGCCGGCATGGTCGAAATGCTCGTGGGAGAACACGATGGCGCGCACGTCCGCCGGCTCGAAGCCGAGGGCACGGATGTTGGCGAGGATCTGTGGAGCGGCCTGCGGCGTGGCGGCATCGATGAGGACATGGCCTTCGTCCGAGGTCAGCAGCAGGGCACTGATCCCGCACGTGCCCACGTACCAAGTGTTGCCGTACACCTTCAGGGGCGTGGCCGGCTCGTTCCAGCCTGCGTCGTCTTCACAGGCCTTTACGGGGGGGCGAGCATCCGCGGCGACGGCGGCGAGAGGGAGCGCGAGGGCAAGCAGCCCGCCAGCGAAGAGGCAGCGAAGGGTCATGTGGCGATCTCGTCGTAGCCGCGGTTGACGAACTGCAGCAGGCACCAGCCGTGGCCCCAGGGATCGGCCAGGCGGACGATGCGGCCCCAGTTCGCGTCGCGGATGTCGGTTTCCTGCACCAGTCCGGCCTCCAGGGCACGGTCGAGGGCAGGCTCTAGATGGTCCACCACCACGTCCAGGTGCACGGGCGTCCAGTGGCGGGCGTAGTCGCGGCGCGCGTCCGCGGCGGCAATGCTGCCGGACGGATGCTGCAGCACGTAGATCGGGGCCTGTGCGCCCAGCAGTTCGACACCCCCGGCGCCGAAGCGGCGGCCGGCGGTGAGCCCGAAGACGCGCGTGTACAGCGCCTCGGCGGCAGGCAGGTCGGGAACGTCGATGTTGATCAGCAGGTGCATCGCCGTTCCCTTTGCCGGTGCATCAGATGTCGCGTGCGAGGCGTTCGGCCAGGCCGGTATAGCGGCTTGGCGTCATGTCGCGCAGGCGCTGCTTGTCGTCGGGCGGCAGGTCGAGCGATTCGACGAACGCACGCATCGAGTCGGCGGTGATGCCCTGGCCGCGCGTCAACGCCTTCAGCTGTTCGTACGGATTCGGCAGGCCGTGACGACGCATGACGGTCTGCACGGCTTCGGCCAGCACTTCCCACGCCGCATCGAGGTCGGCATCCAGGCGCTGCGGATTCACTTCCAGCTTGCCCAGGCCCTTGGCCAGCGAATCCAGCGCGACCTGCGTGTGACCGAAGGCGGTACCCAGGGCACGCAGTACGGTGGAGTCGGTGAGGTCGCGCTGCCAGCGGCTGATCGGCAGCTTGGCGCTGAAATGTTCGAACAGCGCATTGGCGATGCCGAAGTTGCCTTCCGCGTTCTCGAAGTCGATCGGGTTGACCTTGTGCGGCATGGTGGAACTGCCGACTTCGCCTTCCTTGAGCCGCTGCTTGAAATAGCCCAGCGAGATGTAGCCCCAGACGTCGCGCGCCAGATCGATCAGGACAGTGTTGGCGCGGCGCGCGGCATCGCCGATCTCGGCGACGTTGTCGTGCGGCTCGATCTGGGTGGTGTACGGGTTGAACACCAGGCCCAGGCCTTCGACGAAGCGCTGCGCGAATGCCGGCCAGTCGACGTCGGGATAGCTGGCCACGTGCGCGTTGTAATTGCCGACCGCCCCATTGATCTTGCCGGTCAGTTCCACCGCGGCGATCTGCGTGCGCTGGCGCTCAAGGCGGGCGACGACGTTGGCGATCTCCTTGCCCAGCGTGGTCGGCGAGGCGGTCTGGCCGTGCGTGCGCGACAGCATCGGCTGCGCCGCCTGCGCATGGGCCAGCGCGCGCAGCGTCGCGGCAACGCCATCCAGCGCGGGCAGCAGCACGTCGCGGCGCGCCTGTTCCAGCATCAGCCCGTAGGACAGGTTGTTGATGTCTTCGCTGGTGCAGGCGAAATGGACGAATTCCAGCGCCGGCGCGAGTTCGGCATCGTCCTTCAGCTGCTCCTTGATGAAGTACTCCACCGCCTTGACGTCATGGTTGGTGGTGCGTTCGATCTCCTTCACGCGCGCCGCATGCGCCACGCTGAAGCCGTCCGCCAATGCGCGCAGCTTCGTCGTCGCGGCGGCCGAGAACGCCGGCAGCTCGGTGATGCCCCCTTCGGCACCCAGCGCCAGCAGCCATTCCACCTCGACCTTCACGCGGGCGCGGATCAGGCCGTACTCGGAGAAGATCGGGCGCAGCGCGTCGACCTTGCCGGCATAGCGGCCATCGAGCGGGGACAGGGCGAGCAGGGACGAATCCGACATGGGCGCGGGTGGGCTTGAAAGGGAGCGTTCCATTTTACCCCGGGAAGGCGACGAACCGGCCTGGCGTATCCTGTGGGCCCGCCAGCCGCCGGTCCCGCACCGGCGAGCACGCCGTGAAATCCTCGCAGGAGACGGTCGATGACCAGCAAGAAGTCGGCGGGCCGCACCCGCATCGAGCACGACAGCATGGGCGAACTGCAGGTTCCTGCGGACGCGCTCTGGGGTGCCCAGACGCAGCGTGCGGTGCAGAACTTCCCGATCTCCGGCCGGCCGATGCCGCGCGGCTTCATCCGCGCACTGGGTCTGGTCAAGGGCGCTGCCGCCGAGGTGAATGCGGGCCTGGGCCTGTTGCCGAAGGGCATCGCGGCGACGGTGCAGATGGCGGCGCAGGCCGTGGCCGCCGGCGAGCACGACGCGCATTTTCCCATTGATGTGTACCAGACGGGCTCGGGCACCTCCTCCAACATGAATGCGAACGAGGTGATCGCCACGCTCGCCTCGCGCGCCGGCAGGGCGGCCGTGCATCCGAACGACCACGTCAACCTGGGGCAGAGTTCCAATGACGTCATTCCGACCGCGCTGCGCGTTGCGGCGCAACTCGCGGTGATGGAAGACCTGCTGCCCGCGATCAAGCACTTGCGCAAGACCATCGATGCGCGCGGCAGGACGCTGGCCAGGGTGGTCAAGATCGGCCGCACGCACCTGATGGACGCGATGCCGCTCACCTTCGGCCAGGAATTCTCGGCCTGGTCCGCGCAACTGTCGTCCGCCCAGGCCCGCATCGAAGACACATTGAAGCGGGTGCGCCGCCTGCCGCTGGGCGGCACCGCGATCGGGACGGGCATCAATGCCGACGCCCGGTTTGGTGCCCGGGTCGCCAAAGTCCTGTCCACCCGCACCCGCACGCGGTTCGAGAGCGCCGCCAACAAGTTCGAAGGTCTCGCGGCGCAGGACGATGCGGTCGAACTGTCCGGCCAACTCAGTGCGCTGGCGGTGGCCTTGACCAAGATCGCCAACGATCTGCGCTGGATGAACTCCGGGCCGCTCGCCGGCCTCGGCGAAGTGGAGTTGCCGGCACTGCAGCCGGGCAGTTCGATCATGCCGGGCAAAGTCAACCCGGTGATTCCCGAAGCCACGGTGATGGTCTGTGCCCAGGTGATGGGCTACCACACGGCGATCACGGTCGCCGGCCAGACCGGCAACTTCCAGCTCAACGTCACCCTGCCGCTCATCGCCAACAATCTGCTGGATGGCATCCAGCTGTTGTCGAACGTTTCCCGACTGCTGGCGGACGACTGCATCGCCGGCATCACGGTACGGACCGACCGCGTGCGGGAGGCGTTGGATCGCAATCCGATCCTGGTGACTGCGTTGAATCCGGTGATCGGTTACGAGAAGGGCGCAGCCATCGCCAAACAGGCCTACAAGCAGAACCGGGCGGTGCTGGACGTCGCGCGCGAGGTCACCGGCCTACCGGAAAAGACGCTCAAGCGGCTGCTGGATCCCGCCGTGCTCGCCAAGGGTGGCATCCATGGCAAGCCGGGTGCGGGAGGCGGCTGATCCGCGGGCCGTGGATCACTCGCGCGGCGGCCATTCRCCGGGGACCCGCTTGCCCATGAGCATCGCCAGGGCACCCTCACACATCTGCCGTTTCTGCTCAGGCGTCCCGGTGTCCAGGCGCCCCAGGCGCTGCGACAGCGTGCGTGCACGGTAGGTCGCCAGCGTATCGGCCGGGCCGAATTCCGCCAGCGTAAGCAGGCGTCCGCGCTCGATCTGGTCCTGACGGCCATTGACATACCGGAAGTACGCGGGCGCGGCGCGCGCCAGGTAAGTTTCATCCATGAGGGCGCACTTCTCGATCATCACCGGCATCGCGAACGTGGCCACGTAGGCGATGTGGTCCTGAAACGCTTGCTCGCGCGCAGGATCTGGCACATCCGCCGCCCGCGCGGGGGCTATCGTCATCAGTGTCGCCAGCAGGATCGGGTACGCACACTTCATGGATGGCCTCGCACGGGCGTGTCGGCGTGGGGGAGGGTGGACGACGCGACCACCGGCGCAGCATCAGGGGGAAGGAGCTTCCGCCGGCTCGGCGGCGGCCGCATCCGCTTCCTGGGCTGCATTGCCTTGGGTGGCCTTGACCGCCTGGCCGATGGCGCGCCCCACGTCCTTGCCCGCTTCGTGGCTATCGTTGTGCGAAGTGCGGCACTCGGTCACGTCGTCGGGTTCCATGCTCGCGTAGGGCGTGAAGGCCGGCAACGCTGCGGCGAGATCCTGCTGCGCCTTGTACAGGCCGGGCAGGCGATCGCAGATCTTCATGGCTTCCGCTTCGACCTTCTTGGCTTCGGCTTCCATCTGTTGGTCGATCTGGTCCGGATTGCCACTGAAGATGCCACGCACGGCCGCGCCGACCGCCTTGCCGGCCAGTTTGGCGCCTTCCCTGCCGGTGGCGATGCCGGCATCGGCGATACCGCCCAGTTCGCGGTGATAGGCGACCAGCAGTGCGCGCTGCTGATCGTTCACCGGCACGGCCTTGCCGTCCACGATGAAATCTCCCTTCGCCGATACTTCCGCCCGGGGATGTCCGGTCGCGTCGAGCTTCACGTTCTGCCCCCAGAGCGCATTCGAGCTCGCCGTGCCGTCGCTGGGGTCACGGTCTGGCGAGCACGCGGCGAGCAGGAGCACGGATAGGGCGAGTGCGGGCATACGGGTCATGTTCGTTCCTCAGGTATCAACGTCGCTTGGGAAGATCGAGAGCGCCTTTCACGCCCTCATGGTCGATGTCGCCGCTGCCTATCGAGCGCACGGTCAATCCACCGCTTGCATTGCGCACTTCGACGCCGCCCGATCCCACCGAGTCCACCGCGATGTCGCCGGCGATGTCGCGGAGTTCGGCACCGCCGGAACCGATCGAGCCGATCTCGACGCTGCCGCCGTACGACAGGCTGAAACCCCCCGAGCCGATGCTGCCCACCTTGGCGACCCCCTTGATGGCCTCCGCCTCCACCTGGCCAGAACCGATCGATACGACGTTGAGGCTGCCGGCTCCATGGAGCTCGATGCTGCCCGAGCCCACCGAAGCGGCGGCCAGGCCGCGCGTGTTGCGGCCCACCGCGTGGCCTGAGCCCACATCCGCGCTGAATACCGGCGCGCCGGTAACGGTGGCTTCGCCGGAGCCGACCTTGACCTGTACCGTCAGGTGGTCGGGCAGGGTGGCTGTGAGGTTCATGTACGCGTAGTTGCTGCCGAAGGATAGGCCACTGAAACGGCCTTCCTGATACATGCGCACGATCAGCTTGTCGCCGGAGCGACGCTGTTCCAGCTTCAGGCGATCCAGCCGGTCGGCATGGCTGCTGCACGCCCTGCCCGTCATGGCGGCGGGGGCACCCGCGCGCGATGTAACGGTGAGGTCGTGGGGGCCGACGTCGAACACCACGGTCCGAGCATCGCCGACGTCGAGCGTGAGCTGGCGCGGAGCTTCGTGCTTGCAGTAGCGATCCGAGGCCAGGCTGGGCGCAGACAGGGTCAGCAGGCCAAGGAGGGGAATGGTGAGCGACGCGATACGCATGAGGGAGTTTCCGGAATCAAACCGAGGGAGGCATCGGCGGCCTGGACGCGGGTGCAGGCCGCAGGCCGTCATCGCGATGCGAACGTCTGGCGGATGTCCTTCTCGCAGTCCTCGGCATCGTCGACGTCCAGCGTCGCGTAGGGGCGGAACGCCGGGAGGCTTGCGGACAGCCGCTGCTGGCTGTCCCGGAGCGCGGGCAGGCTGCGGCAGATCCGGCGGACGCCGGGTTCGACGGTCTCGCTGACGGCTTTCTCGATCCGGCGTTCCAGGTTCCCGGTCATCGCGCCGAACAGCAGGCTGAACACACCGCGGTCCACTGCCTCCAGCGCGACCTCCGCGCTGCGTTCACCGATGTCGATCCCGGCTTTTGCGATGTCGATCACCTGGCGTCGGTAAAGCAGCAGGTCGCGACGCTGCCGCTCGTCGATGGCGACAGGCTTGCCCTCGATCAGGAAGTCGCCTCGGGGCGTGATTTCCGCTTTCAGCAAGGCGCGATCAGCATCGGAAGCGCGCTTGTCGGACTTGCCGAAATGGACATGGGCGCCGAGCTCCAGGTTGTCGGTTTCCAGTTCGCGACGGGCAGCGGCGAGTTCCGCCCGCACTTCCTTACGTGCGTCGGCGAGGTCCGCGCTGATCTCGTCGCGGACAGGCGTGTCCTTGGCGGACGCTGCGGGGGCGGCGAACGGTAGCAGGAGGGTCAGCAACAGCGGCATGACGACGGGGTGGAGGCGCATGTCGGGTTCTCCGCGTGGGGACGCTGGATGGAAGGGGAAATCGGATGCCCCGCGATGCGGGGCACCGCGCGCGGTGCTCAGAAGGACCAGGTACCGTCGCCGTTGGCGTCTGCGCAGTCGTCGACGTCGGATTGGTCCATGTTGGCGTAGGGCTTGAACTCGGGGACCGCAGCGGCGAGCGCCTGCTGCGCAGCCAGCAGGCCCGGCATGCGCGTGCAGAGTTGCGCGACCATCGGCTTGATCTTCGCCTTGGCCTGCTCGCCGACCTGCTGCCCAATCTCGTCGCCGGACTGCCCGGCGAGCACGCCTTTCAGCGCCGAGGCGGCGGCATCGATACCGACGCGCGCGCCTTCCATGCCGATGGCCATGCCGTCGCCGACCACCCCCAGAAGCTCCTTGCGATATGCCAGAACGAGTGCCTTCTGTTCCGGCGTGGTGGCGATCTGCTTGCCTTCGATCAGCAGTTCGCCTGCGGGGGTTATCTCCGCCTTCGGCTGTGATTCGCTCTCGTTGCGGTTCAGCGACAGGTTTTCGCGGGCCAGGCGATCGCGTGCGTCGGCGATTTCCTGCCGCGCCTTCTCCATTTCCTTGCTGGCGTCGCCCAGGCCCTTGGCGACCTCTCCCATCGCCTCGGCTGCAATGCCGGTGGGAGCGTTGCCTTGCTTGTCCTGCGCCGGTTGGCAGGCCGTCAGCAGGAGGGCCGTGGCGATGCAGGCGCCCTGGATCAGGTGAACACGATTGCGCATGGGAAATCCTCGTTCTGCGGAAAGGGACGGGCGGCGGCAGGGGGCGCCGCCCGGAGCAGGCTTATTCGCTTTCGCGCCAGCGGCGCAGGTAGATCGCGCCGACAATCAGGGCGACGCCGATCACCGCACCGATCCACAGGTCCGCCGTGGCGAAGGCGTGCCAACTGCGCGTCAGGTCGATGGCATTGGCCAGTTCGTCCGGCGAGTTGAAGTTGGCATGCGGGTTGGCGGCACCACCGGGCAGGGTGGGGAACCAGGCACCCGGGATCACGCTCGCCAGTCCGCGGTAGACGACGGTGTACCAGATCAGGTCGTGGCGGACCTCCAGGCCCGGCAGGATGTCGGTCATGCTGATGATCACGCAGGCCAGTACCGGCACCAGCACCGCCCACAGGAACGGCTTGCTGCGCGACCAGGCCGAGCAGAACATCAGCCAGCCGACCGCGGGCAACGCCCAGAACACATAGACGGGCAGCGAGGCCAGCACCCCACCGATGATGCGCAGCGGATGCGAGTGGGTGAACACCGCGCCGCCAGCGGGCAGGCCGTTGATCGAAATGGTCAGGGCCGAAATCAGCCACATCGCCAGGCCGATCAGGATGCCCACGCCCACGGCCAGCAGCGGTGCCAGCAAGAGTGCCCAAGCCAGCTTGGACAACACCATGTGCGTATCGGAGACCGGCAACGATTTCCAGAACAGCACGCTGCGGTCGCGGCGGTCGTCGTACAGCGTGCCCAGCGCGTAGAAGAACACCACGAACGCCAGYACCACGCAGGCCAGGATCACGCCGCCCAGCAGCATGCCATCACCGATGCCGCCGACGATCTGGTACGCCTTCTCCGGCGCTTCCTCGATGCTGAAACCGCCGCCGTTGATTTCACCCCGTGCCGCGATGCTGCCGATGACCGCCAGGATCAGGTTGAGCACCACGAAGATGCCGCCGGTGATGACCGGTGCCCAGAAGAAACCGCCTCGGTTCTCCCAGAACTCGCGCTTCAGCAGCCACGTGAACGCGCCCGGCTTGGAGGATTTGCCCAATGTCGAAGTCACGGCGTTCATGCGTAGGTTCCTTTCATGATGGCGACGAACAGGTCGGCCAAGCCAGGGGTGCGTGTTTCGCCGAGGGCGGCGAGGTGGCCCTTCGGTACGCCGTCGAACAGCAGCACGGTCTTGCCGAAGGGCAGGGCGCGCTCGTCGATCGGCTTCAGGGCGCGCGCCTGCTCCACTGCGTCGCCGCTGACCAGCAGCTCGGTGTAGCGC
>NZ_JBGFFG010000005.1:0-24092 GCF_056175765.1 Pseudoxanthomonas sp. LjRoot204_2
GGCCTATCCGACGATGATGCGGCTGCTGCCCACCGGCATCCTGGGCCTGGTGTTCGCCGCATTGGTGGCGGCGATCGTCGCGTCGCTGGCATCGAAGATCAATTCGGTGGCGACGATCTTCACCCTGGATTTCTACGCCAAGGGCAAACGCCAGCACAGCGAAGCCACGCTGGTGCGCGTGGGCCGCATCGCCGCGGTGGTGACCGTCGTGCTCGGCATACTGGCGGCCAAACCACTCCTCGGCAGCTTCGACCAGGCGTTCCAGTACATCCAGGAATACACCGGCTTCTTCACCCCGGGCATCGTGGTGATCTTCATGCTGGGCCTGTTCTGGAAGCGCGCCAACGAGGCCGGCGCGCTGGCGGCGGCGATCGGCTCGTTCGCGCTGTCCATCGTACTGAAGCTGGCATGGCCGGCGCTGCCCTTCATCGACCGCGTCGGCCTGGTGTTCCTGCTGGCGCTGGCGCTGGCGGTCGTCGTGTCGCTGGCCACGCCGCATGCGCCGGAGAAGGACGTCATCCGCACGGACGATGTGGAGTACCGCACGGGCACTTCGTTCAACATCGGTGCGGTGGCGGTGCTCGGCATCCTGGTGGCGCTCTACACGCTGTTCTGGTAACCCGCCAGCGGGGCGGCATTCACAAGGGATTTAGCTGCGGCTTGATGCAGCGCGCATTCTCACGAATTCATTCGCAGAATCTAATGGCGGCTTAACTTCCGGCTAATTGGGCCTTAATCCAGCGCTTCCAGCATGCCCGCCATGCACTGGATCCGCTCCCACATCGCCCTCGCACCGCTCCCCGGCCGTTTCGTCAGCGTCCGCTTCGTCGATCCGGGCGATCCGGACCGCGCCGAGGTGGAGGCGTTCATCGCCGGCGTCTATCGCGACCGCCACGGCGCGACGCTGCGCAGCTTCTTCCCCCACCTGATCGCCTATCGCGACAGCGATGGGAGGCTCGCCGCCGCGGTCGGCGTGCGTGCCGGCGGCGAGGGGCCGCTGTTCGTCGAACACTACCTGGACGTGCCGGTGGAACAGGCGATGTCGCAGCATGGCCTGGCGCACGTCGACCGGCGCCGGGTGGTGGAAGTGGGCAACTTCGCCGCCACCACGCCCGGCATCGCACGCGAGCTCATCCTGCAGCTCGCACTCACCCTGCAGGCCGCGGGCATGGATTGGGTGTTGCTGGTGGCGACCCAGCAGTTGCGCAATGCATTCGAGCGACTGCACCTGCCGATGCTCGACCTGGCCGAGGCCCGCGCGGAACGACTCGGCGACGCCAGCGGCGACTGGGGTCGCTACTACGCCTCGCGTCCGCGGCTGATCTGCGGCAACCTGGCCGAAGGCGTCGCCTATCTGCGCGGAGTCCCGCGGCCACAGGCATGCGATGCGCCGATGCTGTGCCTGGCGGGCGCGCCATGATCCGGCCGATGGATGTCGTGCTGCGCAACCCGGGCCAGCGCACCCTGCCGCGCGTGATCACCGCGGACGGCGTGCTGGACGACCGGATGCTGGCCGCAAGGATCGATGCGCTGGTCGCCTGGCTGGCGAAGAGCGGCATCCGCCGTGTCGCCAGTCGCCTGGACAACGGGCCGTCCTGGTTCGTGCTGGACCTGGCGCTGCGCGAGGTCGGCGGTGTGCATGTGCCGCTGCCGATGTTCTTCTCCGAAGCGCAGGTCCGGCATGCGCTCGCCAACAGCGGCGCCCAGTGCGTGATGACGGCACGCGAGGATGCCATGYCGCCGGGCGCGGAAGCGTTGACCGGCTTCCTCGATGGCGAGCGGCTGGCATGCTGGCGAACGCCGGCCGACGAGAGCGGCGCGACGGGGTTGCCGGCGCGCGCGGCGTGCATCACCTATACCTCCGGCACGACGGGTCGCCCGCGCGGTGTATGCCTCGACGCGGACACGTTGTTCACCGTCGCCGCGTCGCTGGTGGATGCCGCGGCGTCGATCGCGCCGCGGCGGCACCTGTGCCTGATGCCGCTGGCCACGCTGCTGGAGAACGTGGCGGGCCTGTACGCGACCCTGCTTGCCGACGCGGAAATCGCGCTGCCGTCGCTGTCCGAGATCGGCTACACCGGCGCCACCGGCCTGGACGTGCCCACCCTGCTGCGTTG
This sequence comes from Pseudoxanthomonas sp. LjRoot204_2, assembly GCF_056175765.1. Taxonomy (NCBI): domain Bacteria; kingdom Pseudomonadati; phylum Pseudomonadota; class Gammaproteobacteria; order Lysobacterales; family Lysobacteraceae; genus Pseudoxanthomonas; species Pseudoxanthomonas sp. LjRoot204_2. Next base: position 2,118 of record NZ_JBGFFG010000005.1, read on the forward strand.
CCTGCACCGTTACCAGCCGGAAAGCGTGATCCTGGTGCCGCAGTTGTTGCTGGCGCTGGTGATGGCGGCCGAGCAGGGCGCGCCACTTCCGCCGTCGCTGCGCTACGTCGCTGTCGGTGGCGGACGCGTCGGTCCGGGCCTGCTGCGACGCGCTCGCGCGCTCGGGCTGCCGGTGTTCGAGGGTTACGGCCTGACCGAATGCGGGTCGGTGGTCTGCCTGGACCGCCCCGATGCGCTGCGCGAGGGCAGCGTTGGTCGCCCGCTGCCGCACGCCCGCGTCTCGATCGTGGACGGCGAGATCCAGGTCGACGGCGCGCGTGCGCTCGCCTACCTCGGCGGTGAACCGCTGCCGGCAGGCCCGGTCCGCACCGGCGACCTCGGTTACATGGACGACGAGGGCTTCGTGCACATCACCGGTCGCCGCAAGAACGTCTTCATCACCGCGTTCGGCCGCAACGTGTCGCCGGAGTGGGTCGAGAGCGAGTTGCTCGCACACCCCGCCATCGCCCAGGCGGTCGTGTGGGGCGAGGGCCAGGCGGACAACGTGGCGGTGCTGGTGCCGCGCCGCGCCGACATCGACGACACGCGTCTCGCGCGTGCGCTGGCCGACGTCAACGCCGGCTTGCCCGATTACGCACGCATCGCCCGCTTCGTGCGCGCGGGCGCCCCCTTCACTGCGGACGCGGGCCTGATGACCGCCAACGGCCGCCCGCGCCGCGAGGCGATCCTCGGCCACTACCAGGCCGACGTCGACGCCTGCTACCGGCGCGCCCCCAACGTATCCCCCTCCGGAGTTGCTGCATGAGTTTCCATGACGAACTGGTCGCGAAGACGGCGCGCGAGCGCGATGGCCTGCTGTCCATCCCCATCATCCAGTCCGCGCTTGCGGGCAGGATCGCCCGCGACGACTACGTGGCGTTCCTGACCCAGGCCTTCCACCACGTCCGCCACACGGTGCCACTGCTGATGGCCTGTGGCGCGCGGCTGCCGGCCCGGCTGGAGTGGCTGCGTACTGCGGTGGGCGAGTACATCGAAGAGGAGATGGGGCACCACGAATGGGTGCTGGACGACATCGCCGTGTGCGGTGAAGACCGCGCGGCGGCGGAAGCGTCCACGCCTTCGCTGGCGACGGAGCTCATGGTCAGCTACGCCTACGACACCATCCAGCGCGGCAATCCGGTCGGCTTCTTCGGCATGGTGCTGGTGCTGGAAGGCACCAGCGTGGCGCTCGCCACGCGCGCGGCGAACACGCTGCAGACGTCGCTCGATCTTCCGTGCAACGCCTTCAGCTACCTGCTCTCGCATGGCGACCTCGACGTCGAGCATGTCGGCTTCTTCAAGCGACTGATGGACCGCATCGACGACGAGGGCGACAAGGCCGCCATCGTGCACGCGGCGCGCCGCTTCTACGTGCTGTACGGCGATATCTTCCGCACGCTGCGCAGCGACGGCGTGCGCTTGGCGGAGGCGGCCTGATGGACCTTGCCGGTCGGACCGTGGTCGTCACCGGGGCCAGTGGCGGCATCGGCGTGCCGCTGTGCGCGGCGCTGCTCGCCGCCGGCGCGCATGTGCTGGCCGTGGGGCGAGACGAAGCCAGGCTGCGCCGGCTCGCCCAGCAACTGCCTGCGGGCCGCCTGTCGTGGGCGGTGGGTGATGTGGCGACCGAAGCGGGTCGTGCGCGCGTGATCGAGGCCGCGCGTGCCGCCGTTCCCACGCCATCGGTGCTCGTGCTCGCGCATGCGCAGGCCGCGTTCGGCCTGTTCGAGGACCAGTCGCCGGAGGAGATGACGCACCTGATGCAGACCAACCTGGTGGCGCCGATGCTGCTGGTACATGCCCTGCTGCCCCTGCTGCGCATGCACGATGCAGCGTCGGTGGCCGTGGTCGGTTCGACCTTCGGCAGCCTGGCGTTCCCCGGTTTCGCCGCCTACAGCGCAAGCAAGTTCGGCCTGCGCGGCATGACCGAAGCGCTGGCGCGCGAATATGCCGACACGCCGCTGCGCTTCCAGTACCTGTCGCCGCGCGCCACGCGCACGCCGTTCAACAGCGCCACGGTCGACGCTCTGAACGTGGAGCTGAAGGTGGCCAGCGATGCGCCCGCCGACGTTGCGCGCCAGCTGGTCGCCGCGATCGTGCGGGGTGCGCCGCGGTTGCAGATAGGCTGGCCGGAAAAGCTTTTCGCCCGCCTCAACGGGGCGCTGCCCGGCCTCGTCGACCGCAGCCTTCGCGCCAGCCTGCCCATCATCCGTCGCCATGCGCGACCGCCCCGAACTTCCCATGCACCGCAGGAGACCCTTCGCCATGAAACGACGCCACGGTAAGTCCATGCTCTTCCTGATCCTCATGTCCACCGCCCTGATCGTGGGCATCGCGATGGCCGCCGAGCCGGGCGCAAGCAGCGCATCGCAGGTGCGCGACCGCTGGGCGCAGGTCAACTACCAGGTGCCCAAGGCGCAGCGCGAGTCCGCGTTCGAGGATCTCCTCCACCAGGCCGAGAAGGTCAGGCAGGCGAACCCGCGCGACGCTTCGGCGCTGATCTGGGAAGGCATCGTGCTGTCCAGCCTGGCCGGCGAGAAGGGCGGCATGGGTGCGCTGGGCCTGGTGAAGCGCGCGCGCGCGGATTTCGAAGCGGCCATCAAGCTCGATGCGAATGCGCTCGATGGCGCGGCATACACGAGCCTGGGGGCGCTCTACTACCAGGTGCCCGGCTGGCCGCTCGGCTTCGGCGACGACGATGCCGCGCGCACCATGCTGCGCAAGGGCTTGGCCATCGATCCGGACGGCATCGACGCCAATTATTTCTACGCCGATTTCCTGCGCGACCAGAAGGACTGGGCCGGTGCCCGTGCGGCCTTCCAGAAGGCGCTCGCGGCGCCTGCGCGCCCGGGTCGCGAGGTCGCCGACGCCGGTCGCCGCCAGGAAGCGCAGGCGAAGCTGAAGGACGTGGCGACGCATCTTGCGCACTGAGGGGGCGGCCACCAGACTGGCTGCATGCGCATCCTGCTGGTGGAAGACGATCTGTCGCTCGGCGAAGGCCTCCGCACCGCACTGCGGCGCGGCGCCTTCGCCGTCGATTGGGTGCAGGACGGGGCGAGCGGCCTGCTCGCGCTGCGCGATGGCGGCTTCGACCTGGTGGTGCTGGACCTGGGGTTGCCACGGATGGACGGTATCGAGGTGATCCGTCAGGTGCGCGCCACCGGCGACGCCGTGCCGATCCTCGTGCTGAGCGCACGCGAACGCCCGGCCGACCGCACCCTGGGGCTGGATGTCGGCGCCGACGACTACCTGGGCAAGCCGTTCGATACCGCCGAACTGCTGGCGCGCGTACGTGCGTTGATCCGGCGCAGCGCGGGGCGCGCGAATCCTTCGCTGGAATCGGGCCCGCTGCGGCTCGATCCCGCCTCGCTCACCGCGACCTGGAAGGGACGGGCGCTGGACCTGACGCGACGCGAGTTCGCCCTGCTGCGCGTGCTGATGGAACAGCGCGGCCGCCCGATGGCGCGCGACGCCATCCAGCAGCACCTGTACGGCTGGGACGCGGACGTGGCCAGCAATGCCGTCGACGTCCATGTGCACCAGCTCCGCCGCAAGCTGGAGCCCGGCATCATCCGCACCGTGCGCGGCCTCGGCTACGCCCTGGGCGACGCCGGTGGGGATGCTGCATGAGGTCGATGCGCGCGACGCTGCTGTGGCTGTTGCTGGGCACGCTGGCGGTGGTGATGGCCGCCGCGGGCCTGCTGAGTTATCGCGCGGGCCTGCAGGAAGCGGGCGAGATGTTCGATGCACGCCTGGTGCAGTCCACCCGCGTACTGGTGAGCCTGGTCGACGAGCCGCTCAGCGAACTGAATGCGTTTCCGGGCGAGCCGATCGTGCTGCGCGGCTGGCATGGAGAGGCGCACGGCGTGGGCGAGGCGCTGGCGTTCAACGATGGCCATGCCTACGAGAACAAGCTGGCGTTCCAGGTATGGGATGCGCAGGGTCGGCTGCTGCTGCGCTCCGACAGCGCGCCGGCGCGTCCGTTGGCGACCCTGGAGGCCGGCTACGAGGACGTGGTGGTGGACGGGGCGCACTGGCGTGCGTTCACGCTGCAATCGCCGAACGGACGATGGTTCCAGTCCGCCGAACTCACCGACATCCGCGAGGAACTGGCCGGCGACATCGCCGGCGGCACGCTGCTGCCGTTGCTGCTGTCGCTTCCGCTGATCGCCTTGGCGGTGTGGTGGAGTGTCGCGCTGGCGACGCGCTCGCTGCGACGTATCTCGCATGAGATCGGCCAGCGCGATCCCGAGCGACTCTCGCCACTGGATCCGGCGGAGGTGCCGCAGGAGGCGCGCGGCCTGGTCGATGCCATCAACGGCCTGCTGCAACGCCTGGACGTGGCGCTGGTGCGCGAGCGCAACTTCGTGGCCGACGCCGCGCACGAACTGCGCACGCCCATCAGCGCACTGAAAATCCACGCCGACAACGCACAGCATGCCCGCGACGACCGCGAGCGGGAGGCGTCGCAGCAACTGCTGGCCGCCAGCGTGCAGCGCGTCGAGCGCCTGGTCGCGCAGCTGCTGTCGTTGAGTCGCGCCGAGAGCACGGCGCGCGCGCCGGCTTCCGCGCGGCTGGACCTCTCGGCGCTGGCGGGCGTCGAGATCGACGCGGCCCGACCCCTGCTCGACGCCAAGGGCCAAGTCCTGCACGCGGACCTGCAGCCCGTGCAGGTGTCCGGCGACGAGATCGCGCTCGGCCTGCTGGTGCGCAACCTGGTCGAGAACGCCTCCCGCTACGCCCCCGTTGGCGCCAGCATCGAAGTGCTTACCGGCCAGAGCGACGGCCGCGCGTTCCTAGTGGTCGACGACAGCGGCCCCGGCATCCCCGACGAGGACCATGCCCGCGTGTTCGACCGCTTCTACCGCCGCCTGGGCAGCCCGCACGAAGGGAGCGGCCTGGGCCTGGCGATCGTCAAGGAAGTCGTCACCGCACACGCCGGCACCATCCGCCTGGCGCCTTCGTCGCGGTGGGGCGGGCTGTCCGTGCGGGTGGAGCTGCCCTGCCTGGCCTGACCTTATCGGTGCGCGCGTCAGGCCACCGACCGCGTCAGGCGTTTGCGCATGCACACCGCGGAGGCAGGGCAGAGCGAACGGAACTCTGCCGAGGCTTGCAGCGTGGCGGGCGCTTCGTGGCGAGGCAGCGCCTCGAAACCCTGCAGCAGGAAGAAGCGCTCGGCGGTCTGGGTCAGCAGGTACACCGTGTCGATGCCGCGACGGCGCGCGGCGGCCTCCAGTTCCGCCACCAGTCGACGCGCGAGCCCTTGGCCACGATGATCCGCTGCGACTGCGAGCGAACGCAGCAGCGCATCCGTGCCGAAGGACTGCAACCCGATCACCCCCGCCATGGTGCCATCGCTGTCAGCGACCAGGAATGCCACGTCGGCATCCACCAGGTCTTCCGTGGGTAGCGAGGATTGCTTCAACAGCGCAAGCAGGTGCGGCAGGTCGTCCTCGGTGGCGAAACGAATCGTGGTCACGCGGATTCCTCCTGAACGGGCGGCGCCGACGAAGCGAGCCGCGTTGCGACGCCCACGGTGAGGGCCGCACCGACAAGCTGCGCGACGATGAAACCCGGGACGTCGTCGGGTCGGATCCCGGCGAAGGTCTGCGTCAGCGCACGCGCCACCGTCACCGCCGGATTGGCGAACGACGTGCTGGCGGTGAACCAGTACGCCGCGAAGATGTAGCTCGCCACCAGCGCGGGGATCGCGCTTGCACGATGGCGCAGGCCCAGCAGGATCGTCAGCAGCAGGCCAAACGTGGCGACGCCTTCGCTGAGCCACTGCGCGCCACCGCTGCGCGCACGCGTACCGGGTTGGAACAGTGCGAGATCGAACATCGCGTGCGCAAGCAGCACCCCGGCTACGGCGCCGACGATCTGCACGGCCATGTAGGCGACCGCCGCACGCGTGCCGATCGCGCCACGCCAGCGCATGGCCAGCGTCACCGCAGGATTGAAGTGCGCGCCGGACACCGGTCCCAGCGTGGTGATCAGTACGTACAGCGCACCGGCGGTCGCCGCCGCGTTCGCGAGCAATGCCACGGCAACGTTTCCGCCTGCCAGCGACTCGCCCATGATCCCCGAGCCGACCACGACGGACAGCAACAACAGCGTTCCGAGGCCTTCGGCCAGCAGGGCGCGTTGCATCAGAGCGATTCCAGCAGCGCCTTCACCCGGCGCCCGATGTCGTCGCGCACGGCCCGGTACCCGTCGTCGTCCATGTCGCGCGGATCCGGCAAGCCCCAGTCCTCGCGCCGCTTCGCCGGAATCCACGGGCACTCGTCGCCGCAGCCCATGGTGATGACGGCATCGAATTCGCCGTCCACGTCATCCAGCGACTTGGAGCCATGCGTCGACAGGTCGTAGCCGAGCTCGGACATGAAACGGATCGCTTTGGGGTTGATACGCCCCGAGGGCCGCGACCCGGCACTGAAGGCCTCGATGCCAGCACCGCCATGCAGGTGTGCGAAGGCTTCGGCCATCTGGCTGCGATTGGAGTTTTCGATACAGACAAAGAGAACACGGGGATTCGTCATGGCGATGTCGTCGGCAGTTCAGGAGAGGCCGATGGCACGCACGTGCTGCTCACGCGCGAGGGCATCGAGGGAGGGCAGCGGCAGAGCCAACAGCAGTTCGATGCGACGCCGCAGGGTGACCCACGCATCCATGAAGGCGCCCAGGTCATCGGGCCGCAGGGCGGGATCGGGCACGGCCCAGTGCGCCAGCGCCGGCTGGCCCGGCCACACCGGACAGGCTTCACCTGCGGCCTTGTCGCAAACCGTGATGATGAAATCCAGCGGAGCGGTGTCGGGTGCGGCGAATTCGTCCCATGCCTTGCTGCGCAAGGGCGTCGTATAACCCAGTTCTTCGATCAGCTTGCGCGCCAGCGGCTGCACATGGCCCGTCGGCTGACTGCCTGCACTGAACGCCTCGAAGCGTCCCTTGCCAAGGACGTTGAGCAACGCTTCTGCCATCTGGCTGCGGGCGGAATTGCCGGTGCAGAGGAAGAGCACGCGGTAGAGATGGTCGGTCATGTCGGCGTCTCGTGCGACCGTCAGCAACAGCCGGACCGGGGCGCGCAGCAGGCACTCCCGGAAGCGGCGACTGCGGCTTTCATGGCTTTGGGGTCAGGCGTGCAGCTTGTGCCGTCCGTCGCACAGGCGGCATCGCCCGCGTGATAGGTGGTGGCTTCGCCGAGCGTGTGGAAGGTTTCCCAGCGCGTGCCCTGCGGATCTTCGGTCCACAGCTTGTCGGACGTCGCGTAGCAGCAGATCGCCGCCTGCTCCGGTACGACACTGCCACCGGCGGCATCCAGGCGACGGCCGAACTCGCGGAGCCCGCGATCGTCATCCGCCTGCAGGCCCAGATGGTCCACGCCCGGCGCGCGGCCCGTATTGGAGATGGCGAAATTGACGCGGGGGTCGTCGAGCATCCACTTCGCGTAGTCCGGCTTCACCACGGCGGGCTCGCTGGCGAACAGGTGCGTATAGAAACGGATGCTGGCGTCGAGATCGGTGACGTTGAGATGCACATGGAAGCGGTTCATGACGTGGCCTTCTTTCGGGGTGGGCATGACGTGGCGGGCGCGCAGGCGGCGACGCCGTTGCAGCAGTTCTCGGTGAGATATGAGATCAGCCCGTTCATCTGCAGGTAGTTGGCGCGCACGCGGATGACCCGTCCCTCGCGGGTGTCGTGGACCAGCGCGGCGGCACGCAGCACGTTGAGATGTGCGGACAGCGTGGCGGGTGGAAGGTCGAGCCGGTCGCGCAACTCGCCGACCGCCAGGCCGTCGGGGCCCGCCTGCACCAGCGTGCGGAACGCGGCCAGGCGGGACTCGTGGCTGAGCGCAGCGAGCGATTTCAGGGCGGTCATTGTTTCCATAATTCCAGAATATAGGAAATATACGACAGGTCAATCCCTTCCGGCATGCAGGCCGTGTAGGCGTAATCGTTGTGCGCGCATCCACGTCCCGCCCGTCCGCGGGCACGTATGGAGCAGGCCCGCCCCGTCACGCGCACACGGAGCCCTTTCTCTGTCCGGCGCAGGGCAGCGCGGATCGCGCACACGGTGCGGGCGTGGCTCGACGCACCCGTGGGCGAGGGATGCGATTGGCAAGTACGGGGTCGGGCACTAGGCTGTCGTGCGGCGCCGCTGGCCAAGAGGACACAGTTGATCGGTTATCACGAGGCGGTGAAACGGCTGACAGACGGCGTGCTGCTGCTGGATGCATGCGCGGTCGCGCCGCTCGATGGCATGGGTCGTGTGCTGGCGGYCCCGGTGGTGAGCGACATTGCCCTGCCGCCCTTCGACAACGCCGCTCTCGACGGCGTGGCTCTCGTGACCGAAGGCCGGCCGATCGCCCCCGATCGCRTGTGGGAGATCGGCGCGCGCCTTGGTGCCGGTGCACCCGCGCCGCAGGACGACGCCGAGGCGTGGGAGATCATGACGGGCGCGCCGCTGCCGTCGCGCGCCGATACCGTGGTGCCGCTGGAACATCTCGACCGGCTTGCTTCGTCCGCATCGGGGGTATCACGCGTCCGCGTGCGCGACGATATCGTGCCGGGGGCCAATCTCCGACGACGCGGCGAAGACGTGCAGCCGGGGCAGTGCGTGTTGCCGGCCGGCCATGTGGTGGATGCCGGGGCGCTGATGCTTCTCGCGGGCCTGGGCATTGCCGCGATCCGGGTCGTGCGTCGCCCGCGCGTGGCGTTGCTGGTGACGGGGCGTGAAATCGCACGCATTGGCGAACCGCTGCCGATCGGCAGCATCCACGACGCCACCTCGCCCTGGCTCGTGCACGCGCTGTCGGCGGCCGGCGCGGAAGCCATCCACATCACCCGCGTCGGCGACGACGTCGCCGCGTTCCAGGCCGCGCTCGATGCGGCGCTCGCCGACGGGGTCGATCTGGTCCTCAGCACGGGAGCAGTGTCGAAGGGATGCTACGACTTCGTTCCCGCCGCGCTCGCCGTGCGCGATGCAGACATGCTCTTCCATGGCGTCGCGATGCGGCCGGGCAAGCCGGTCCTGGCCGCGCGCCTGCGCAACGGACCGACGTTCGTCGGCCTGCCAGGCAATCCCCTGTCGACGGCGGCGACCTTCCGCTTCCTGGTGGAGCCGCTGCTGCGCGCCTGGCTGGGCCTGCCTGCGGAAACACGGCGACGCGTACCCCTCGCCAGGCACTGCGACAAGCGAGAGGGATTGCTCACGGCGCTTCATGGCACCCTCCGATGCGACGCGGAAGGGCGGTTGCGGGCGCACGTGTCCGACGGCCAGGCCTCGTTCCGGCTATTGCCGTTCTCGCGATCGTCCGTGTGGATCACCTTGCCGGCGGACGTGCGCCGCGTCGACGCCGGGACATGCGTGGACGTCCATGGCAGCAGCCATCTCTGCGCCCCGTCCTGGACCTGCGAATGAGCGGCGTATCTACGTGGCGCGCCGTCCTGCTGGCCGGGGGTCGCTCGTCGCGGATGGGCACGGACAAGGCGGCGTTGCCCTGGGGCAATGGCACGCTGCTGACGCACATGCACGCACGCTTGATCGCGGCGGGCGCGGACGACGTGATCGTCAGCGGCGACCGTCATGACCTGGGGGGCATACCCGATGCAACGCCCGATACCGGGCCGATGGGCGCGTTGGCGCAACTGGCGCCGCGCCTGCACGACGGTGCATGGATCGTCGTGCCCGTCGACATGCCGCTGCTGTCCGTCGACCTGCTGCAGGCGTTGCTCACCACCGGCGCCACCTGCACCTGCGTGGACGGCCACCCATTGCCGATGGCGCTGCGCGCGGACGCCGGCACGCGCACGGTGATCGAGGCTGTCGGCGCGCGTTCCGGCGGCGAGCGCTCGCTGCGTGCACTGCAGCGCGCGGTGGGTACACGGGTATTGCCGGCGACGCGTTGGGAGCATGCGTTGCGCAACTGCAATACACCGGCGGAGTGGAGGGCGCTGCAGGCGGAGTTCTGCTGATCATGGCGAGCGGAAATTTCTTGCAGAAGTAATCCCTGCGGGCACACGTGGCTGAGCAAACCTTCTTCTGACCGGCGCCTCGTGGCCCGATCAAGCTCGCGGGCGGGGCGGATTAGCGGGYGCACGTCGCCAGCACGGGGCCTACATGGCGCTGCTGGTACCTCGTGGCGGGATCTGTCCGCGACGCTTTGTTCCCTTTGCCCGTATACGGTACATCGCCTCTTGCCGCCGAGCCGCCGACCGAAGGAAGGAGTTCTCCTTGCATCACGTCAATCGCACCCTGCTGCCCCTGGCTGTCGGCCTGGGTCTTTGTGTTCACGCTGGTCCGGCTGCAGCGCAAGCAGGCGCCGTGCTCGACCGGGTCTACCTGAGCAGCGCAATCCCACTGGAAAGCACTGAATTCGGCGCTCGCTGGGATTACCCAGGCCTGTCAAGCGGAACCCAGGTCGATTACTACGACGACTTGGGTTTGCCCCATTTCGATGAGTCCCAGTGGAAAGCGGGTGTGACCTTGGCCGACTCGCACCGGCTCCAGGCCACGCGCTGGAAGATCGGGAACGCCTATCGAGGCAGGACCACTCGGCCAATCACCATCGATGGCAGCGGATTCTCGAGTGGCACGGCAATCTCCAATTCGCTGGACGCCAAGATAGAGACGCTTTCCTATACGTGGTTCCTGGCCAAGGATGCCAGGCAGGCATGGGGTATCGGGTTAGGTACTTCCCGAGTTCGGATTGAAAACAAGCTGAGTGCCATCGTCGAGGGATTTCCGGGTGAGTTCGAGATCGACAGTAGCGCCAGCGAGCGTGTCACCCTGCCGCATGTCAGGGCTGAGTACGCCAGACGGATAGGCGATTGGCGAGTCGGGGCGGATGCCTCGCTCGGCCGCAGGAGTGGAGACCGGCTGGCGGCTCGGAGCCAAGAAGCCAGCGTAAGCCTCGAGTACCTTCCTGCGTCCGTGATGGCGATAGGAGTGCGCTATTCGATCCATCGCACCGAACTGGAGCGAAACAACCCTGCGGCGTCCGGCATGCCGGCCCCCGCGTCAACGTTCAGCGGCAACTTCCGCATCCGCAGTGCGACACCTCACCTCTACATCACGCTGCGCTATTGAAGGGAGGCAGCCCGTGTGGCGGAAAGCGACGCCCGCTATCCAGGCAGCTGCGGGAAAGAATCTTGCCCTTGAGACGTAGAACCGGGGTGACACGGGAGAACGGGTTGCCAAGGAATTGCACTCGCCCGGCGCACCCGCGGACACAACAAAAAACCCGCCTCGCGGCGGGTTTCTTTCAACGCGTTGATTCCGCTCGGGAATCTGGTGGCTATGGGTGGACTCGAACCACCGACCCCAGCATTATGAGTGCTGTGCTCTAACCGGCTGAGCTACATAGCCGCGTGAACCGCGTATTCTTCATTTCGACCCCCCGCCTGTCAAGCCGGCGGCACGTGCTTGTCGCCTGCGGCGGGGCATGGCAGAGTCGGTGGCAGTAGATTTCAGGAGTCCGCATCGTGATCGATCCGGACGGCTACCGACCCAATGTCGGCATCGTGTTGATGCGGCCGGATGGCCGGGTGTTCTGGGCACGACGCGTGCGCCGGGATGGCTGGCAGTTTCCGCAAGGCGGCATGAACACGGACGAGACGCCGGTCGAGGCCATGTATCGTGAGTTGCGCGAAGAAACCGGCCTGTTGCCCGAACATGTTGAAGTTCTGGGTGTCACGCCCGGTTGGCTGCGGTATCGACTGCCTCCCCGCGCCATCCGGCGCAACGAACGCCAGGTCTGTATCGGGCAGAAGCAGGTGTGGTTCCTGTTGAGGCTGGTGGGCGACGAGGCGCATCTTCGCCTCGACCTGACCGAAAGCCCGGAGTTCGACCACTGGCGCTGGGTGGACTTCTGGTACCCGCTCGAGCATGTGGTCATCTTCAAGCGCCGGGTCTATGCCAGCGCGCTGGAGCACTTGGCCACCTTCGCCCGGACGGTCGCCGGTCCGCAGGCGATCCCTCCCCAGCTGCCCATGCCCCGGTCGCAGGATGCGCCCCGACGCCGGGGTCGCGACCGACCGCTGCGTAAACGTGGCGGCGTGGGCGAACMCCTCAAGAATTGACAATCATTCTCATTCGGGGTGGAATAGCCCCGGGCCGTCCCGTGCCCGCCGCATCACCACCGCCACCGTGTACGTCTGCATCTGCAACGGCGTGACCGACCGCCAGATCCGCGAAGCCGCCAGCGCCGGGTGCACCACCATGGCCGAACTCACGATGCGGACCGGTGCCGGCGCCAACTGTGGCAGCTGCCTGGACATGGCGATGGACGTGCTGCAGGCCGCCCAGCCCGCACCTCGCGAGAGCGTGTTCCCGATCATCGGCCTGTCGCACGCCGCCTGACGATCCCGTGGCTGCGTTGCAGCGCGGTCGCATCACCGAATGATCACGATTCGCGTTCCGTCACCCGCGGCGCGCACGGGCTAACCTTCGCCGTCCTTCCGCCCACGGAGCATGGCCATGAAAGGCGATACCAAGGTCATCGAGTACCTCAACAAGGCGCTCTACAACGAGCTGACCGCGATCAACCAGTACTTCCTGCACGCCAAGATGCTGAAGAACTGGGGCTTCAGGGAACTCGCCGAGCACGAGTACAAGGAATCCATCGACGAGATGAAGCATGCCGACAGACTGTCGGAGCGCATCCTGTTTCTCGATGGCCTGCCGAACTTCCAGGCGCTGGGCAAGCTGCGCATCGGCGAGACGCCGCGTGAAATCCTCGAATGCGACCTGGCGCTGGAACACGAAGCGCTGCCGCTATTGCGCGAGGCGATCGCCCATTGCGAATCCGTCGCCGACTACGTCAGCCGGCAGCTGTTCGTCGCCATCCTCGATTCCGAAGAAGAACACATCGACTGGCTGGAAACGCAGTTGTCGGTCATCGACCGCATCGGCGAGCCGAATTATCTGTTGACCAAGCTCGAGGGCGACGACTGAGGCATGGTCGCGACGGCCGGCGGCTGCAGCAGCGGCCGGCCCAGCTGCTGCGCCGCATAGCCTTGCAGGGCCATGCGCGCGCGCGCGTACTCGGCGATCACCAGGGCCACGGCCACGGCCGGACGTTCCAGCTTCCGCGCACGGGCGCCCAGTTCCACCCGCTTGGCCGCGGCCGACAGGGCCATCGCGCCGACGTTCGCGCTCGACGACTTCAGCGTATGCGCGGCGTCACGCATCGCATCGAGGTCGGGCACGGCCGCCGCCTTCTCCAGCGTGCCGATCAGGCGGGGCGCGTCTTCGAGGAAGATCGAAATGATGCGCGTGGTTTCGTCGCCGGCGATCTCGCGCAGTTCCTCCAGCATGGTCTGGTCCAGGACCGGGAAACTCGGCGCCGGCGCCCGGGCCGTCGACACGGCGGGGGCGGGGATCGCCGGTTCGGCGTTCGTCACCAGGGCGGCATTGCGGAGCACGAAGTTCATGCGGTCCGGCAGCCAGCGGTGCAGGCAGCCTTCCAGTTGTTCGCGCGACACCGGCTTGGCCAGGTAGTCGTCCATCCCGGCATCGAGGCAGCGTTGCCGGTCGCCGGCCATGGCATTGGCCGTCATCGCCACGATCGGCAGGCGACCGCCGTCGGCGCGCTGCGCCTCCAGCTCGCGCCAGCGCCGCGTCGCGGCATAGCCGTCGAGCACCGGCATCTGGCAGTCCATCAGGATCAGGTCGAAGTGCTCCACCTGCATGCGCTTCAACGCGATGTCGCCGTTGGCCGCCGTCTCGCACGAGAAGCCGAGCGCGGACAGCAGCTTCTGCGCCACCAGCAGGTTGACCGGGTTGTCCTCGACCAGCAGCAGGCGGGGTTCGGTCCGCATCGCGCTGACGACCGCGGACTCGGGTTGCGCGGTTGCCGGCTCTTCCTCGGGCGCGGCGGAGAGGCGCGCGACGCCTTCTGCTTCAGTGTGAGCGGGGGGCGCATCCGCCGGCGGCGCCGCGATGTCGGCCAGCTCCGGGAACATCCCGTCCAGCGCTTCGTTCGCCGGCTCCTGTTCGGGTGCCGCGCCGGTCAGGGCGGCGCGCAGGTCGGCGTCGGGCGATTGCCGTGACAGCAGCGTGCTGCGGGGATGCAGTTCGACGGGCACGGTCTCGTCGCCGTACAGCCACACCAGCCGCAGCGCGTCGGGCGAAGGACGCCGCGTGATGGTCCGGTGCAGCGCCAGCGCCGTGCTGCGGATGCCGCCGACGTCGGCCAGCACCGCCAGATAATCCTGCTGCCCCTGTTCGCCGACCAGGCGCAGGCGATCCAGGGCTTCCTGCGTCGTTTCCACCGCCACCGGCTGCATGCCCCAGTTGGTCGCCAGCAGCGTGAGACGTTGGCGCAGGCGCGCGTCGGGCGACACGATCAGTACGCGGCCGTGGTCCAGCGCGCCGTTGTCGCGCTGGCGCAGGTCGCCGATGATCTTCATCAGCGGCACTTCGAACCAGAAGGTGGAGCCGCGCCCCACCTCCGACACCACGTCGATGCGGCCGCCCATCAGGTCGACGATGCGCCGGCAGATCGCCAGCCCCAGCCCGGTGCCGCCGTACAGGCGGGTAGTGGAGGCATCGGCCTGGCTGAAAGAGTGGAACAGGCGATGGCGCGCGTCCTCTTCGATGCCGATGCCGGTATCGCGTACTTCGAATCGCAGCAGGTGCTGAGCGGCGGTTTCGCCCAGCCGGCGCACCACCAGCGTGATCGTGCCGCGCTCGGTGAACTTGATGGCGTTGCCGATCAGGTTGGTCAGCACCTGGCGCAAGCGGACCGGATCGCCACGCACGGGCAGCCGAACGGCGGGGTCGAGTTGCAGGCTCAGGCGCAGGCCCTTGTTCTCCGCCGGCCGGAACATCAGCTGCAGCACGCCGTCGAGGAGTTCGCGCAGGTTGAAGCCGGTGATCTCCAGGTCCAGCTTGTTCGCTTCGAGCTTGGAGTAGTCGAGGATGTCGTCGACGATGCGCAGCAGCTGGTGCGACGACGCGGTCGCGGTGCTCAGCATCTCGCGCTGGTCGGCGGCCAGTGGCGCCCGCGACAGCATTTCCAGCATCGGCACGATGCCGTTGAGCGGCGTGCGGATCTCGTGGCTCATCGTGGCCAGGAACTCGCCCTTGGCCATCGCGGCGGACTCCGCGGCCTGCTTGGCGCGCACGAGTTCCTGCTCAAGGCGATCATGGCGCTGCAGGTCACGCTGCAGACCGTCGCGTTCCGATTCGGCCATCGCCGCGCGCGCCTGCACGCCCGCGTGGCGATGCGCCTCGCTGCGTGCGTTCAGGGCGGAGGCCACGGCGGCGACCAGTGCAAGGGCGGCCATGCCTGCGGTCAGCGGCAGCCAGGGGCCCGGTACGCCGGACCAGTGCAGGCCGAGCGCCACGCCCAAGGCGGCGACACCCGCCACGGTCACCCAGGGCATCACCGGCGTACGACCGGCCGTGGGCATCGTTACAGCACCGCGTTGTGGAAATCGAAGCCGAGTTCGCTGCCGACCGCCTGCACCAGGTTGCCCTGGATGAAGTCGACGCCGCCCATCCACATGGCGGCCGCGGCCTGGGGGTCTTCGATCTGCTGGCCGATCACCTGCAATCCCTGGCGGTGGGCGTTGTCGATGATGCCGCGCAGCTGGTCGCGCAGCACCGGATCCGCATGCGCGCTGGCGTATTTGCTGGAAACGCGGACGAAGCCCAGCGGCAGCTGCGTGAGCAGGGCGTCGGCTTCCGCGCCGGGTTCGAACTGGCTGAGGCAGAACTGCACGCCGGCTGGCATCAGCTGCTGGCAGAACTGGCGAAGGGTGACGGTATGGATCAGCGCATCGGCCAGGCGCAGGTCGATGACCAGCGACGTGCCTTCGATGCCGCGCGCGCGCAGCGCGTCGAGCAGCCACTGCGCATGCGATTCGCGCGCGAGCGAGCGCGGCGACTGCGAAACGAACAGGCGCAGCGAAGGACCGGCCGCTTGCCGTTCGGCCAGCACGTACAGCGCGTGTTCCAGCACCCAATGGTCGATCTGGGCGATGCCGCCGGCCAGTTCGGCGGCCGGGATCACCTGCGATGCCGGCAGCAGCGAGCCGTCGGGCTGGCGCATGCGCAGCAGCACCTGGTACTGCGCCTGGTCGCTGCCGGCGACGGCGACGATCGGCTGGTAGGCGAGTTCGAACTGGCCGTCCTCCAGCGAAATGCGGGGCGCGTCGTCGTCGACTTCGGCAGGCACGAATTCGGCTAGGCTGTCGGGCTTCAGGCGTGCCTGCAGGACCGCGCGTTCGATGGCCTCCAGCGCGCTGCCGGCGTCGGCGAAGCCGAGCGACAGCGCGGTGTACCCGACCGAGCCGCGGAGCTTGAGGACTTCGTTGGGACGCGTCTGGAAATCGTGGCCCGCCAGGCCGTCGCGCAGTTGCTGCGCGAGCGCGGCGAGCGTGGCTTCGTCGACGCTGTCGGCCAGCATCAGGAAACTGTTGTCGTTCAGGCGCGCCACCGGATGCGGCGACGCGACGGAGGCCAGTTGCCGGCCGGCCTGGTTCATCAGGTGCTCGAACACCGCGTAGCCGTAGCGCTCGCGCAGGCTCAACGCGCTGTTGACCTCGACGAAGAACAGGCCGCCGCGCGACTGGCGCTGCAGCGAGTCCGCCAGTTGCTGCAGCACGAAGCTGCGCGTCGGCAGGCCGGTGTCGGTATTCACCGACGGCCGCGGCGCCTGCAGTGCCTGGCTGCGCTGGCGCGCGCGCTGGATGCGGTTGGAGACCGCGGCGATCAGGTGCCGGGGCCGGATCGGCTTGTTGAGGAAATCGTCGGCGCCGCTTTCGAGCACCTCGAACTGGCGTTCCGGGTCGGGATCACCGGTCAGGAACACGATCGGCAGGTGCAGGTACTCCGGCTGCTGCCGCAGCAGCATGGTCAGCGACATGCCGTCCTTGCCGGGCATGTGCAGGTCCATGAGCACCAGGTCCGGACGGAAGCGGCGCATGGTGTCCAGCAGGCCGTCGGACTGCATCTGCACTTCGGCCTGCATGCCGGCGCCGTGCAGCACGCTCTGGGCGAACAGGGCCTGGCCGCGATCGTCTTCGACGATCAGCACGCGATACGGGGATTCCGGATCGACCGGCTCCGGCGGCGGGGCGGGCGCGGTCGCATCCGTGGGCGCGGCAGGCGCAGCGGCCGGGGCGGCGACAGGCGGGGGCGGTGGCGTCTGGGTCATCTCGACGGGCTCTCCGGCTCCAGGGGCATCCGCCGCGTCCTCAGGGGCGGCATCGTCCACCCAGCGGCGCCAATGGTGCGCCGGTGGTGTTTCGGCCCGCAGGCGTGAGCGTGAAGGCTCGTCCTGCGGGCGGGATGTGGCATCGAGCGTGGACATCAGGCTTCCCCAAGCTGAGCCCCATTATGCGATGAAGTTCACGACCGAGGCGGAGTCATGATTACCGATGCACCGGCGCCTGTCACGGGCCGGAGGCCGGGGGCGAGGCATGTGCCGGGGGCGCGGCCTGCAGCAGACGCTTCACGCCACGCGCAAGCTTGCGCCAGACCCACCAGACGGCCGCCGCGATCAGCAGCGACGTCCCGATCACCAGCAGCAACGCAATCCAGGGGTGCGCAAAGGCCAAGGCCAGCCCGCCGACCACGACCGCGTCCTCGGTGACCGACGCAGCCCAGTTGCTGACCGGCTCGGGCGACGTGTTCATGAGTGCGCGTGTGCCGCTCTTGAGCACGTGGCTTGTCAGGGCGACCCCGGCTCCGGCCGCCAGCACGCCCCCGCTGAGCTGGCCGTCCGGCGACAGCGTGGCGGCCGCGAGGAAGGCGCCGGCAGGCACCCGGGCCAGGGTCTGCAGCAGGTCCCAACCGGAGTCCACGCCCGGGATCTTGTCGGCGAAGAACTCCGTCAGCGCCAGCGCACCGGAAGTGCCCAGCACCCACCACGATTCGGTCGCCTGCAACGCGGGGGGCAAGTCGAGCCAACCCAGCGCGCCGGCCAGGCCGACGCCGAACACCGTCAGGTAGACGCGGATCCCCGCCATCCATGCCAACAGGATCCCAATTACGAAAAGATGCGCTTCGGACATCCCGGCCACTCCCGTTAGACTCTTGGGCTCGCGCCACTGCGGCGAGTATAGGGGTCCCGTGTGGCTGCCGGCTGAGCGCCGTCCGCCGCTTGTCCGTCATGCCTGCGCCTGTTCCTTCCCGCTTCCGGATCGTGCCGCGCGACGCGGCCGTACGCCGCCGCGGCACCTCGCTGCTCTTCCTGGTGGCGTGGGTGGCCAGTCTTGGCGCGGTCTGGTGGGTAGCCAGCCACACCGCCGCGCCGCGGCTGGCGCAGGCCGATGCGGCGCGCACCCAGGCCGAGCGCGAACTCGAGGCGGTGAGCGCCGAACTGACCACCCTGCGCCAGCGCGAATCCACGCTGGCCCGCTCAGACCAGATCAGCCGCGCGGCCAATGCCGAAGTGCAGGAGGGTCTGGCCGAGCGCGACGAGGAAATCGCCGCGCTGCGCGCGGACATCGCGTTCTACGAGCGTCTGGTCGGATCGACCAGCCAGCGCAAGGGCCTGAGTGTCCACGTTGCCGAATTCGCGCCTGAAGCCGGCGGCACCTGGCGCTACCAGATCATGCTGACCCAGACCATGAACCGCGGCGCGATCAGCCAGGGCCAGATGCGCTTCATCGTCGAAGGGGTCCGCGCCGGCAAGCTGGCCACGGTGCAGTGGGACGAGCTGCACCAGCAGCGCAGCGCCCCGGCGCAGGCGTATTCCTTCCGTTATTTCCAGCAGTTGGATGGCAACGTGATGCTGCCGCCGGACTTCACCCCGCAACGCGTCAAGGTGTCGTTGCATGGCGAGGACGCGGCGGTGGAGCAGGCCCTCGACTGGAAGACCGCCACAGCCGCAGGAGGCGAGTGAGATGTTCAAGCCCAAGCCCATCCGTCCCGACGTAGGCGCCATCGACACCCTGATCGGTCCGCAGGTCACCATCCGGGGCGACGTCGTGTTCAGTGGTGGCCTGTACGTGGAAGGCCACATCCAGGGCAAGGTGATCGCCGAAGCCGGCGGTCGTGCGGTGCTGACCCTTGCCGAACAGGGCAGCATCGAAGGCGAGGTGCAGGTGCCGGTGGTGGTGATCAACGGGCGCATGACCGGCGATGTCCATGCCCTTGAGCGCATCGAACTGGCCGCCAAGGCGCGCGTGCAGGGCAACCTGCACTACAAGGTGGTCGAGATGACTGCCGGTGCGCAACTCACGGGGCGGCTGGTGCATGCCGACGCGGTGCCCGCGGACACCGGCGCGCACGAAGCGGCACCGACCGACGCCTGGGCCACCGCCGACGCCTGAYGGCGCCATTCAGAGCCCGCTGGGAACGGCCGCGCTATCCTGCGGCCATGAACGCTAGGCCCGTCCCGCCGAACGTACCTCCGCCCCGTTTCAAACGGGGGCCGGTCATCGCGCTCTCGGTGCTGGGCGGCGTACTCGTGCTGGGCGGCTGGGCGCTGTGGCACGCGCTGGCGGGCGACGCGGAGCCGGGCCCTACGCCCGCGCAACTGCGGGTCCAGCAACAGCGCATCGAGGTGCTCGAGCAGCAGGTCGCCACGTTGTCCCGCTCCGACCAGATCAGCCGCGACGCCAACCGCGACCTGCAGGCCACCCTGTCCGAGCGCGACGAGGAAATCGCCGGCCTTCGCGCCGATGTCGCGTTTTACGAACGGTTCGTCGGTGCCACCGCGCAACGTCGCGGCCTGTCGGTGCACGAGCTCATCCTGCAGCCGCAGGACGAACAGGCCTGGCACTTCACCGCCACGCTCACGCAGAACCTCAACCGCGGCGCCGTGAATGCGGGCCGCCTGCTGGTGTCCGTGGAAGGGACCGAGGCCGGCAAGCTGCGCCGCCTGGCCTGGGCCGACCTGCGGCAGCAACCGAATGCACCGGGCGTACCGTACTCGTTCAAGTATTTCCAGCAGGTCGAGGGCGACCTGCTGCTGCCGCCCGGTTTCAAGCCCGTGCGCGTCATCGCCCGTGTCGTGCCGCAGAGTGGCGCGGCCGTGGAACAGTCGTTCCCGTGGGCGCAGGCGTCGGCGAAGAAAGGTGCCGGCGAAGGCGCCGGCACGCGCTGAACTTGAACTGCCTTCCGCCAGCCCCCATCCTTGCCGCATGACCACCGTCGTTTCCCTGCCCACTGCCGCGGCCGCGCCCGATTACCAGTCGATCGACCGCCCGCTGAACTTCACGCCGGCGGCGGCCGCCAAGGTGCGCGAGCTGATCCAGGAAGAAGGCAGCGATTCGCTCGCCCTTCGCGTCTACATCCAGGGCGGCGGGTGCTCGGGATTCCAGTACGGGTTCGAGTTCGACGAAAACCGTGCGGAAGACGATGTCGCCGTGGATACCGATGGCGTGTCGCTGCTGGTGGATCCGCTGAGCCTGCAATACCTGATGGGTGCCGAGGTGGACTACAGCGAAAGCCTGCAGGGTGCGCAGTTCGTCATCCGCAACCCGAACGCCAAGACCACCTGCGGCTGCGGCAGCAGTTTCAGCATGTGACGCTCGGCCTGCCGCGTTCCGTGACAGGTCACGCTTCCCTTTCTGCACCGCTTTCCGGGTTCGCCTTCGCGGGCGACACGCTGGACCGCGCCGACGCCTTGCGCGACGACGCCGACGCGCTGGCGCGCCTGTGGCCGGACGCGCGCGTGCTGGTGCTGGACGATGAAGGGCGCGCGATGGCGGATGCCGACGGTGCGCTGCTGGCCAGCGCAGGCGCATCCTTGGGCGGGGGTCCCGGCGCCAGCCTCTTCCTTGGCGTGCGCGACGGCGTGGCGTGGTTCGCCGCGCATGCCCGCCACCATGCGGTGGAAGCGCCCGCATGGCGTGACCTGCGGCGTGCGGCGGCGACCTGGCCCGCATTCGAGTCGGGTGTTTTCGCGATGGCGCGCGCGCTGCTGCATTGGCAGTCGTCGACCCGTTTCTGCAGTGCCTGTGGCGGTGACATCACGTTCCGCCGGGCCGGGTACATCGCGCACTGCACCCAGTGCGGCAAAGACCACTATCCGCGCGTCGACCCCGCCGTGATCGTTGCGGTGAGCGACGGCGAGCGCCTGCTGCTCGGCCGACAGGCATCGTGGCCGCCACGTCGCTATTCGGTCGTCGCCGGTTTCGTGGAACCCGGCGAGACGCTCGAGCAGACCGTCGCCCGCGAAGTGATGGAGGAAACCAGGGTGCGGGTGCGATCGTGCCATTACCTGGGTGCGCAACCGTGGCCCTTTCCGGGTGCGTTGATGCTGGGCTTCTGTGCCGACGCCGAACCCGACCTGCCGCAGGTCGACGGCGAGCTGGAGGACGCGCGCTGGTTCTCGTTCGATGAGATCGACGCCGCGCTCGCGCGCGAGGGCAGCGACGACGGCGAGGGCCTGCTGTTGTCGCCGTCGATTTCGATCGCGCGCGCGCTGATCGAGCACTGGCACGCCGGCATGCGCGCGCGCCTCGCGCCCACGGCAGCCGAGACCGGGCGTTAACAGCCCCCCACGCTAGAATCCCGGCCGGAGGAGCCCGCATGTCGATCACGCTCGTTGCCGTCGTGCTTGCGCTGGTGCTGGGCCATGTCGCGCCTACGCTGGTCGCCTCGCTCCGTCGGTACGCGTGGTACGACGCGTGGCTTCACTGGCTGGGCGAATCGGCGGGCGGCGCGTGGCAGGCACGCCATGGCATCGCACTGGCGCTGGTGCCGGTGCTGCTGGTGGTCGCGCTGCTGCAGTGGCTGCTCGATGGACCGGTCTACGGACTCGTGGGCCTGGTGTTCGATATCGCGGTCCTGGTCTATGCGTGGGGTCCCCGCGATCTCGATGTCGACGTCGAAGCCGTCATCGATGCGCACGACGCCCCGAGCCGTCGCGCCGCCATCGCGCGCCTCGGCTTGACGGGCGAGACGGCGGCGCTGGATGGTCCCGCGCTGGTGGAGGCCGTGTTCGCCAATGCATTGCGCCGCTGGTTTGGCGTGCTGTTC
>NZ_JBGFFG010000006.1:0-23033 GCF_056175765.1 Pseudoxanthomonas sp. LjRoot204_2
CCACCACGCTGCCGTCGCCGGTGATCGTGGCGCCATAGATGCCGGGGATGGAGGAGATCTGCGGGCCGACCGGCTTGACCACGATCTCGCGGTTGCCGAGCACCTGGTCCACCGCCACGGCGGCACGCAGGTCGCCGGAGCGTACGAGCAGCAGCGGCACCTGCGGCTGGCCTTCGGCCTTGGCGGCACCCTGCCCGACCAGATGGCCCAGGTTGTACAGCGGGTAGTCTTCGCCGGCGTAGTGGTAGCTGCCGGCACCGGCGCTGAAGCGGGCGTGGCTGATGCGGCCGATACCGCTGACCGCCGCCACCGGCACCGCGAACTGCGTTTCGCCGATCTGCACGAACACCGCCTGGCTGACCGCCAGCGTCTGCGGCAGGCGCAGGGTGAACGTGGCGCCCTTGCCGGGCACGGAACTGATTTCCAGCGAACCGCCCAGCTGGCGCACTTCGTTGTAGACCACGTCCATGCCGACGCCGCGACCCGCCAACTGGCTGACCTTGTCGGCAGTACTGAAGCCGGGCTCCAGGATCAGGCGGTCCAGCGCGCTGTCGGGCAATACGGCGCCCGGTTGCAGCAGGCCGCGCTGCTCGGCGCGCTTGCGGATGGCGTCGCGGTTCAGGCCGGCGCCGTCGTCGGACACCTCCAGCACCATTTCCGATCCCTCGCGGCGCAGCGCGACGTGCACGGTGCCTTCTTCCGGCTTGCCGGCCTTGCGACGTTCCTTCGGTGTTTCCAGGCCATGCGCCACGGAGTTGCGCAGCAGGTGTTCCAGCGGCGCGGTCATGCGGTCCAGCACGTTGCGGTCCATTTCGCCGTGCGTACCGGAGAACTGCAGGCTGACCTGCTTGTGCGTCTCGGTGGCCGCCTGGCGCAGCACGCGGCGCAGGCGCGGCACGATGCCTTCGAACGGCAGCATGCGCGCACGCATCAGGCCATCCTGCAGCTCCGAGCTGACGCGCGACTGCTGCTGCAGCAGGCTGTCGTACTGGCGCGCGAGATCGTCCAGCACGCCCTGCAGGCCACTGATGTCGGCGGCCGACTCGGCCAGCGCGCGGCTGAGCTGCTGCAGCGTGGAGAAGCGGTCCAGTTCCAGCGGATCGAACGTGGGATCCTGCTTGTCGTGCTCGCGCTGGTAACGGGCGACGATCTGCGCTTCCGTTTCCAGGTCGAGACGACGCAGCTGGTCGTGCATGCGGATGTTGGTGCGGTCGAGCTCGGCCATGGCACCGCGGAACGCGCCCAGCTGCTGCTCCAGGCGCGCGCGGTAGATCGCGACCTCGCCGGCGTTGTTGACCAGGCGGTCGAGCAGGTCGGCGCGCACGCGGACCTGTTCCTGCTGGCCCACCGGGAAGAACTCTTCCTCCACCGGCGCGGCGGCCTCGGTATCGATCGGTGCCGACAGCGGCGCGAGTTCGATCGGCGCAGCGGGCGCGTCGGAGACGACGGGCGCATCCGGCAGCTCGATGCCGCGGGCGCGCGCGTTGAACTCGGCGATCATGCCGTCGGGGATCGAGACTGCGCGGCGCGCGGTGACGCGGGCCAGTTGCCCGTGCAGCGTATCGAAGCCGCGTTCCAGCAACTGGATCGCGCGGCGGTCCAGCTCCGTGCGCTGGCCCGCGATCGACTCGAGCATCGTCTCGATCGCATGCCCCAGGTCGCCGACGGCATGGATGCCGGCCATGCGAGCGCCGCCTTTCAGCGTATGCAGGTCGCGCTGCAGGCTGGTGATGAGCGCGCGGTCTTCCGGGGTTTCACGCAGCTTGGCGATCAGGTCGTCGGCGTGGTCGAGCAGGTCGTTGCCTTCCTCGACGAAGATCTCGACCAGGTCCAGGTCGAGACCGGTCAGGTCGAGGGCCTCTTCCGGCTCCGGCATGTCGGCGGGTGCACTGGTCACGGCAGACTCCTCGGCTTCGACGGAGGCAACGGCTTCGACATCCAGCGGCGCCGGTTCCGGCGCCTCGGCCACCTCGACGGTGTCGTCGAAGCCGGCATCCGCGTCTTCGGCCACGGTCGTGTCCTCGACGACGGCGTCCTCGGCGGAGGCAGGCACGTCGCCCCCGTCCACGGCGATCGCATCGGAGGCGGGCGCCTCATCCGTCCCGGCACTGTCGGCGAAGTCCACAGCGATTCCGGCATCGTCGGACGGCACGTGCGACGGATCGACCGTCTCGACAGCATCGTCAGCCATCGCGCTGTCGTCCTCGATTGCGGTCGGAACCTCGGCTTCGTCGGCGATCCCCGCCGATGCGGTCGTGGCATCGGCCGTGTCGATGTCGGTCAGGGCGAGGTCGTCCGCCGTCGCGGCTTCTTCAGCCGTCGACGCCGGCACGGCGTCATCGGCCGCCTCGGCACCTTCATCCGCGGCCTGCGCCCCGTCGGTTTCGGCGAGGAAGGCCGGCAGATCGCCATCGACCGTCAGGGCATCGTCTTCGACGCCGGGCACTGCCTCGTCGGCGGCCGGCGCCGGTGCGTCCGCGATGACCGGCTCCACTTCATAGGCCGCCGGCTCGACGCCTTCTGCGGCAGCCTCGAGCGAAAGCTCAGGCTCGCCGATGGCCATGTCGGTCTGTTCGATGGCTGCCGGYGCATCCGTGGCGAGCGCCTCGACCGGTGCCGGTGCACCCTCCACATCCGCGGCCCGCGTGCGGGGCAGGATGCGGTAATCGATGTCGTAGAACGTCTTGACGTCCTGTTCGACGGGCGTGGGAGCGTCATGCGCCTCGACCGGCGCGAGGGCGTCGGTGTGCTCGTCGGAAGCAGGCAGGGACAGGTCGTCGGATGCTCCGCCCTGCTGCGCCGTCGCGGCAGCGGATTCGCCGGCACCCTGCAACGTCTCGCTGTCGAGGTATGCCGACAGGTCGAGCGCTGCCAGTTCGATGTCGGACGGCGACACCGGCGCGGCCGTGGTCTGGCCGACGTACGTGCCCTGCTGGGTGTCGTCGACGATCTGCGCCCCGTGGCGCACGTCGGGCAGGCTGTCGCCCAGCGCGCGCAACTGGCCCGCGAGTGCGGCGAACACGGGGATGCGCGGCGACGGAGCCTGCAGCGCGGCGACGCTGCGGCGGATCGCCTGCGCGGTATCGGCCAGTGCGGCGACACCTTCCGGCGTGGGCGTTTCGCCCGCGGCCAGCAGGCGCTTGACGTACTGTTCGGCCGGCGCGGTGACCTGGGTGATCTCGGGCACGTCGGCCATCGCCAGCGCACCGTTCATCGTGTGGATGGCGCGCAGCAGATCTTCGCTGACCGGCGTGGCCTCCACCTGGGCCTTCTGCAGCCAGTGGTCGACGGTATCGAGGTGGTTGTCGACTTCGGCCTCGAGGATTTCGCGGAGCACGGCGTCGACCGATGCCGGGGTTCCCTCGGTTTCCGGCTCGAACACGGCTGGCGCGTCGTCCGCGAAGGTGGCCGGCGGCGCGACGGAGGCGGGTTCGACGAAGTCGGCCTCGTCGTCGAGGACCGGCGGTTCCGCGCTGTAGTAGGCGTCTTCGCCCGCCGCCAGCCGGTCTGCCACGTCCTGCAGGCCGGCCAGGTCCGCCGTCACGCTGCCCTGGCCGCGCAGCGCGGCATTGAGTTGGGGCAACGCGTCGCAGGCCTGCTCCAGCAGGACTTCGACGGCGTGACTGGGCGCGCGCGTGCGGTCGAGCACGCGGTTGAGCATGTTCTCGACCTTCCAGCTGAATTMGCCGAGCGTCTTGGCGCCGACCAGACGGCCGCTTCCCTTCAGCGTGTGGAAGACGCGGCGGATCGGCCGCAGGCGTTCGAGGTCTTCGGTATTGCTGCGCCAGGCCGGCAGCAGCTACCGGAGGTTGACGATCTCTTCGTCGAACTCCTCGAGGAACACCTCACGGATGTCGTCGTCGATGTCGGTGGTATCGCCGTCGAAACCGCCTACGACGGCAGCCGGCATGGCGGCCGCTGCGGCAGCGATCTCGTGGCGCAGGTCGGGCAGCGCGTCGGCGTCGGTGTCCGACACGGCAACGGGCRCTTCGGGCATCCCGGGCAGGGCGTCGGCCGGCGCATCCGCCGTGGCGACCTCTTCGCTGTCGACGGTCGGTTCCACCCCTGCCGGGGCGACTTCGATCGTCGGTGCCTCGACGCTGTCGGCTTCCTCGAAGCCGACGGGATCGAACGGGTTCGCCCCGGCATGCGGTGCTGGTGCAGGCGCGGCATCGACCGGCTCGAGCGACAGCTCGCCGAACGACGGGAGCGCGGGTGCGTCGACAGCGGGTGGCGGCACCGGCAATGCCTCGGCCGCGGGCGCGGCGGCGGGCGTCTCGGCGACGACGGTCTCGGCGGGCAGCGGCCAGTAGCGCAGGGCTTCCAGGCTGCCGCGGGTGATCTCGAGGATGTCCTCGCGGTTGGGACGCCGCTCGCGCAGCGCCTCCAGGTAGTACTCCAGGCTGGCCATCGCATCGGCCAGCGTGTCCAGCTGCTGGCCGCCCGGTACGCGTTTCTTGCCGATCAGCTCGCCGCTGACGTAGCGCTTCACGCCGACCACGTAGTCGCCGGCCTGGCCCAGCTCGAGCATGCGCAGGGCACCAGCCACTTCGTCCAGCAGCCGCGGCACCTCCGCCAGTTCGGCGTGATCCCAGTTGGTCTCGATGAACGCGACGAAGCGCTCGCGCGCGCCGGCGAAATTGATGATGGCTTCCTGCGCCAGCACTTCCACCGTGCGCTGCGACTCGGCCGCGCTGGGGTCCGGGCCGGCATCGCCACCGCTGCCCAGGCGCGCGACCTGGTCGTCCAGCGATGCGTCGACATAAAGCAGGGCACCGGCCACGTCGAGCAGCGTGCCTTCGTCGGCGGGACGCGTCCCGGCCACGACCTCGCGCAGCGTGTCGCGCTGCTGCATGACCACGTCACGGGCCACGCCCAGGCCCATCATGCCGAGCGTATCGCCGACATTGCCCAGTTCGGTGACCTGCGATTCCAGTTCGTGCGCGTCGCTGCCGGTGCGCAGGTGCAGGTCGAGCGCGTCCTTGACGCGCAGCAGTTCTTCCTTGACCGCATTGCCGACGGTGTCGAGCAGCTCGCGGTTGCGGCCACTGAGGCTGCTGCGCGCGTGGTCGATCTCGGCCTCGCTTGGCGCCGCATCGTCGCGCGACCCCGGCGGGAACAGCATGCTTTCGTTGAGCCCGGACGCGCCACGCGCCGCGCGGATCTCGTTGAGCAACGGCAGCAGCACGATCGGGATGTCGCGATGGCCTTCCTGCAGCCGCTCCAGATAATCCGGCAACAGCACGGCGCCGCGCATCAGCGTGGAGCATGCTTCGTCGCGATCGCCCGCGCTGCCGTCCTGCAAGGCCTTGGCCAGCAGTTCGAGCTCCTCGGCCACCATCGCCGGCGCATACAACTCCACCATGCGCAGGGTGCCCTGCACCTGGTGCAGGTAGCCGGCGCAGAAGCGCATGCGGCTGGTGTCGGCGGGCGCCTCGACGAACGCCTCGATTTCCTGGCGCACCTGGCGCAGGGTCTCGTCGAGTTCGGGCTTCACCCAGCCGAGCACGGCGTGGCTCATGGCTTCGCGCAGCGCGCTCATGGGCGGGCTCCCGCGGCGACGAGGGAACCGTCAGCCTCGCGCTGCAGGCGGGCGGGATGGCGTAGGAAATTCATGCGTTGCGTCCCGTCCTCAGCCCGGCAGCTTGAAGTCGGCGACCGAACGGCGCAGGTCCGCGGCCAACTGCGCCAGGTGTCCGATGGACTCGGCCGTCTGCCCGGCGCCCAGCGAGGTCTGCGAGGTGATCTGGCGGATCACGCCCATCGTCTGGGTAATGTCCAGCGCGGCGGCGGACTGCTGCTGCGCAGCACCGGAGATGCCCTTGATGAGGTTGTTCAGGTCGTTCGACACGCGCTCGATCTCGCCCAGCGCGGTACCCGCGTCCTCGGCCAGTCGCGCACCGGAGACCACTTCGGCGGTGGTCTGCTCCATCGAGCTGACCGCTTCGTTGGTATCGGCCTGAATGGTCTGCACCAGCGATTCGATGCGGCGCGTCGCGCCCGAGGTGCGTTCGGCGAGGCGCTGCACTTCGTCGGCCACGACCGCGAAACCACGGCCCGCTTCACCGGCCGAGGCCGCCTGCACGGCGGCGTTCAAGGCCAGGATGTTGGTCTGCTCGGAAATGTCGTTGATCAGTTCCACGACCGAGCCGATTTCCTGCGASGACTCGCCCAGGCGCTTGATGCGCTTGGAGGTTTCCTGGATCTGGTCGCGGATCTGGTCCATGCCGCGGATCGTCTCGCGCACCACGCCGGCGCCCTCGGTCGCGATCTGCACCGAGCGCTGCGCCACTTCGGCGGACTCGGTGGAGTTCTTCGACACCTGGTCGATGCTGGTCGCGATCTCGCTGATGCGGTCGGAGGCGGTGGTGATCTGGTCGGCCTGGTGGCCGGCGGCCTCCGCCAGCTGCAGGGCCGTCGCCTGGGTTTCCTGGGTCGACGCGGCCACCTGCACCGAGGTGTCGTTGATGGTGGTCACCAGGTTGCGCAGTTCGTCGACGGCGTAGTTGATGGCGTCCGCGATGGCGCCGGTCATGTCCTCGGTCACCGAGGCCTTCACCGTCAGGTCGCCTTCACCCAGCGAGCTGATTTCGTCCAGCAGCCGCATGATCGCCTGCTGGTTGCGGCTGTTGTATTCCACCTGCGTCTGGTAGCGCATTTCCTGCTCGCGCTGGCGGGTGCGGTACAGCGACCACAGCAGGCCGATGATGGAGACCAGCGCCGCGATGCCCGAGGCGATGCCGAGCCAGAAATTGGGGAACAGGCGCGTATCGCGCACAGAACCGAAGGCCGAGAACGCCTGGAACAGGTTGGTGCTGTCCTGCAGCATCTCGCCCGAACCGTTGGTCAGCGCCGCCGCGGCGGACTGCGCCGCGAACAGGTTGCGCGAGCTGGCCAGGATCGCGTCCAGGTCCTTCTTCATCGCCGTCCACAGCGCCTGCGAATTCTGCAGCGCCGACAGCGCCGCGGCGTTGCGGACGGGCGCGATGCCCAGGTCCGGGTTGCCGTCGCGCAGGCCGTCCAGCACCTGGCCGAACAGCACGGCGTCGCGGCCCAGCGCGTCGCCCGCAGTCGCGGCGCCGGCGCCGCCGGCCCGGATTTCCGTCACGCGACGGGCCATCGTGCCCGCCAGCACCACCTGCTGCAGGGCACTGTAGATCTGCGACGACGGCGCACCGCCGGCCGACATGGCACGCACCACTTCGTTGAGCTGCGCCTGCAGGTTGGGGACCTGGGTGGCGAACCGGTCCGCGTTGCCGGCCAGCGCCAGCACGGCGGCTTCGGACGCGACGATCTGGTCGGCGCTCTTGCCCAGCGGTGCCCAGGTGGCGCTCAGCTTGGCCAGCGGACCGGCGATGGCGCCCTCGCTGCCAAAGCGGCTCTGCAGGCTGGACACCGTGGCTTCGACCGACTGCTTGGTCTCCTTGAACGCCTTGAACGCCTCGGCGTTGCCGGCCACCGCTTCACGGCCCTGGTTGGCCAGCTGCTGCGACAGCACGCGCATGTCCGATGCGCCGGTGCTGGCACCGGACAACCGGCTGCCCTGGTAGGTCGCCACGCCGGTATTGGCACCGAAGACCAGCACCGACAGCGCCAGCAGCAGCAACCAGAAGTTGTTGCCGAAACTGCCGACCTTGCCGGCGCTAGGAGAATCCGTCGCAGTGCTCATCGTTCAACCCCTGGATTGTGCTTGTCGTACGCGCTCAGAGCGCGGTCTGGCGGAATTCGGGCGTGCGCGCCAACAACCCCAGCGCAAAGACGCCCCACCGCTGATCGTCGCTGGCGAAGGCGCGATCGATGAAATGCCCGTAGCGGCCGTCCGCCAGATCCCCCGGCTCGACCTGCTGCGATTCGTGGAAGCTGCGCTGGCCGTACAGCTCGTCGATGGTCAGCGCGACGTCGCCGCCGGCCTGGCGCATCACCAGCACGCGCTGGCCCTCGTGCAGCACGGTGCGCTCGCCTTCGAGGAACTGCTTCAGGTCGACCACCGGGAACAGGTTGCCGCGCAGGTTGCCGATGCCCAGCAGCCACGGGTGTGCGCCCGGCACCGGCGTGACCGGCGGCATCTGCACGATTTCCACCACTTCCCCGAAGTTGGAAATCAGCCGGCGCTTGCCGACACGGTAGCCGACGCCGCGGTACTGGTCCTGGGCGATCTCGCGCRCCGGCTGCAGCACGGCGTGCGCCAGGCTGCGGCGCTCGTATTCGGCGAGCGTGTCGAACGGTGTGCGGATCATCGCCCGCCCCCTGTGCCTTCAGTGCGAATGGTCGCCATGGCGCCAGCCCCTCAGGTGCTGACGTGGGCGCGGATGGCGTCGAGGAGTTCCTCGCGCGTGAACGGCTTGGTCAGGTACTGCTCCGAGCCCACGATGCGCCCGCGCGCCTTGTCGAACAGGCTGTCCTTGGACGACAGCATGATGACCGGCGTGGACTTGAACACCTGGTTGTTCTTGATCAGCGCACAGGTCTGGTACCCGTCCAGGCGCGGCATCATGATGTCCACGAAGATGATCTGCGGCTGCTGGTCGGCGATCTTGGCCAGGGCCTCGAACCCGTCGGTCGCGGTCACGACTTCGCAACCCTCGCGTTTCAGCAGGGTTTCCGCGGTGCGGCGGATGGTTTTCGAGTCATCGATCACCATGACCCGTAGGCCGTGGAATCCACCGGCCTGGCCTTCGTTCTGCGTCATTACCTGATTTCCCCATGCGCGCGTGGCTTCATTGACGAACCGGCCACGCTGCGTTGCTGCCTATATCCCCTATCACGGCGCGCACTGTCAAGCCGCAGCGCCGACCGCCGTTCCGATGAACGGGATGATGCGAACTGCGTCGCAGTTTTCGCCGGCACCCGCGACAGGGTGTTCCACCCGCACGCGGGGCGGCGACCGCACGCGCCCTGATACCATCGCGGCGTCTCCCGCAGAACCCTCCCCATGCCGCTGGACGTCATCGTCGTCATGGACCCGATCGGGTCCATCAAGATCGCCAAGGACACCACCTTCGCCATGTTGCTGGAAGGCCAGCGGCGCGGCCATCGCCTGCACTATGTCGCGCCCGGGCGGCTGTCACTGCGCGACGGCGTGGCGCACGCGCAGGTGGCCCCGCTCACCGTACGGGACGACAAGGCCGACTGGTACACCCTCGGCGAAGCGCATGAGCTCGCCTTCGGTCCGGGCCAGGTCGTGCTGATGCGCAAGGACCCCCCCGTCGACGACCAGTACCTCTACGACACCCACGTGCTGGGCGTCGCCCAGCAGGCCGGCGCGCTGATCGTCAACGACCCCCAGGGACTGCGCGACTACAACGAGAAGCTGGCCGCCCTGCTGTTCCCGCACTGCTGCCCGCCCACGCTGGTCAGCCGCGACCCGGCCGCACTGAAGGCCTTCGTCGCCGAGCACGGCGAGGCGGTGCTGAAGCCGCTGGACGGCATGGGCGGGCGCTCGATCTTCCGCGTGAAGGCCGGCGACCCCAATACCAACGTCATCCTGGAAACTCTGGTCGGTCCCGGCCACCTGACCCTCGCGCAGCGCTTCATCCCGGGCATCAAGGACGGCGACAAGCGCGTGCTGCTGGTCGACGGCGAACCTGTCGGTTACGCGCTGGCCCGCATCCCGCAGGGTGACGAGTTCCGCGGCAACCTGGCCGCCGGCGGCCGCGGCGAAGGCCGGCCGCTGAGCGACCGCGACCGCTGGATTGCGTCGCAGGTCGGTCCGGAGATGAAGCGACGCGGCATGCTGTTCGTCGGCCTGGACGTGATCGGCGACTATCTCACCGAAGTCAACGTCACCAGCCCCACCTGCGTGCGCGAGCTGGATGCGCAGTTCGGCCTGAACATCGCCGGGCAGCTGTTCGATGTGATCGAGAAGAAGATGGCGCGCTGAGATGTCGGCGGTTCCCGTACCACCGCCCAGGATCGGCGCCAACGAACGCCTCGGCGCCACGCTGGCGCTGTCGCTGATCGTGCATGGCCTGCTGGTGCTGGGCGTCGGCTTTGCGCTCGACGACGCCGCGCCCGTCATGCCGACGCTGGATGTGATCCTGAGCCAGACCAGCACGCCGCTGACGCCGAAGGAGGCCGACTTCCTGGCCGCCGCCAACCAGGAGGGCGGCGGAGAAAGCGACCAGGCCAGGCGTCCCCGCGACAGCCAGGCCGGCTGGATCCCCCAGCCCGACACGGGACTGGCGCCTCAGCCGCTGCGCGCGCAGACCACCGCGCCGGCGCCACCGCAGGAAACCCGCGTGGTGACCACGCGCGACAGCGACGCCCGCACGCCTGCCCCGGAAGCCCGCCCGCAACCCGACCAGCCCGAGCTTCCGCAAGGCGAGCAGAAGGTACAGCGCGATGCCGAGATGGCGCGGCTGGCCGCCGAGTACCACCTGCGCTCCGAGCTGTACGCCAAGCGGCCGAAGCGCAAGTTCGTGTCGGCGAGCACGAAGGAATACGTCTACGCGAACTACCTGCGCGCGTGGGTGGACCGCGCCGAGCGCGTCGGCAACCTCAACTACCCCGACGAAGCGCGGCGCCGCCGCCTCGCGGGCACGCTGGTGATCAGCGTGGCAGTGCGACGCGACGGCAGCGTCGAGCAGACCCGCATCATCCAGTCCAGCGGCATCCCCCTGCTCGATTCGACGGCGCAGCGCATCGTGCAGCTGTCCTCGCCGTTCCCGCCCTTGCCGGAAACGGCGGAGAACGTCGACATCCTGCACGTCACCCGCACCTGGCGCTTCCTGCCCGGGGGCGAAGTGCGCGACGAGTGAGCGTCAGGGCGCCAGGGCGCCCGGCAGGCGGAGATTCCTGCGCAGGTACCGCCGCAGTTCCGGGTCCGGCGATGCCGGGGGCATGCCACCGAGT
This sequence comes from Pseudoxanthomonas sp. LjRoot204_2, assembly GCF_056175765.1. NCBI lineage: Bacteria > Pseudomonadati > Pseudomonadota > Gammaproteobacteria > Lysobacterales > Lysobacteraceae > Pseudoxanthomonas > Pseudoxanthomonas sp. LjRoot204_2. The sequence continues at coordinate 10,852 of NZ_JBGFFG010000006.1, forward strand.
TCGCGATGCAACATGGCTTCGATGAGGTAGGCGCGCGCCTCCCGGGCGATCGGCGAGCCGCCGTCGTGGCCCGCCTGCGCGTCGACCAGCAGTGCGACCTCCTTGTTCGCCAGTTCCAAGCGCGCGGCGTACTCGACGACGCCTGCAAGTCCCACGCGGCGGTCCTCGCCGCCTGCCACCAGCAGTACCGGCCGCTGCAGGCGGTCGACATTCGCCAGCGGGGACTGCGCGTGCAGGCGCGCCATCGCCTGAGCATCCGCCACGTCGATGCCCTGCCCTCGCAACCATGTCTCCATCGACACGGCGCCGCCGATATCCAGCGCCTCGGGATTGCGCAGCACCCAGCGCAGCACCCAGCCGAAGTCCGGCGGCGGCACCGTGGCGACCGCCACCTTGAACAGGTCCGGCGTGAAGGTGACGCCGAGCAGCGCGGAATATCCCCCGAAGGACGCGCCCGCGATACCGACGCGGTCCGGGTCGCCGACGCCCTGCGCCAGCAGCCAGCGCGTTCCGTCGGTGATGTCGCGCTGCACCCGGCCGTTGCCGAAATCCGCACCCGCGGCGAGCACGTAATCGCGACCATGACCGGTCGATCCGCGGAAGTTGGGCTCGAACACCGCATAACCGCGGTTGGCGAGCAACTGGCTCAGCGACCGGTACTCGGGCTTCCAGTGATTCCAGGGCCCCCCATGGGGCACCACGACCAACGGCAGCTCCGCGGCATCGCGCCCCGGCGGCAGCCACAGGAATCCGTGCAGCGCGCGCCCATCCGATGCCTTCCACGTCAACGGCAGCGGCCGTGCGAGCGATGCTTCGGGCACCACGACCGCCGCACTGCCGCCGCGACGGTCCACCGGCGTTTCCTCCAGCAACGTCGACAGGGTCCGTGAAGCCGGATCGTAGAGATGCCAGCGCCGCAGGGGATTCTGCGGCGACGATGCCTCCACCAGCCAGCGCGCCTCGCGACCCACGCCGAGTTGCAGGGCAAGGTCGCCGCCCGCCAGCTTCGAGCGCAGGACCGCCAGGTGTGCTGCATCGTCGCGGTCCAGCGCGTGGAGCGTGGCGGCCGTGCTGCGGTAGGCGACGAAGCGTGGCCGCCGGTCGACAGGATCCTCGATGATGCTGTCCACGTCCGCCACGCGGTCGGGATCGGCATGCACGACGTGCAAGCGTCCTTCGCGCGACAGCCGTGCGACGCGCGCGAGATCCCCGTCCAGGTCGGTCCTCACCCATGCCGAGCCATCGGTCGCGATGCCCCGAAGTGCGCAGCGCCGGCTGGGGTCGTGGCGCACGACCTGCGTCGCGACCGCCCGATCGATAGCGACGATGGCAAGGCCGTCGGCTTCCACGCGCTGCAGCCAGGCCACCGTGCCGTCGTCCCGGAGCAACGCATCGACGATGCGCTGGCGGTCCTGCCACACCACGGTGCGCCGTCCGCGCATGTCCACGCGCACCAGGCGCCAGGCGCGCGGTGCGGCGACGGTGCCTTCGCGTTCCACGAGGAGTACGGCCGCAGGCTGGCTATGGTCGACATCGAGCATTGCGGTCGCGCTGCCATCGCCCAGCGCAGCGATGCGACCGGAACCTCCCTGTCCCGCCACGGCGATCGCCTGCAGGTCACGCGCCGACCGCAACAGCAGCCAGCGTCCGTCATGACTCCATTCCAGCGCCTGTGCCGCCGTGTCCGCCAGCAGGCGGCGGGGTTCGCGGTCGGCGACGACGTGCAGCCACAGCTCCTGGTGTTCGCCGCGCTCGCGCAGCCACGCCACGCGACGTCCGTCCGGCGATAGGCGGATGTCGATGATCGAGCCCCGTTGCAGCAAGACGCCGCGCGGCAAGACCGGTGAAGGCGCACGCGCGCGCTCCGTGGCGAGGTAGCGGACCAGTGCCGTGTCGGCTGCCGCTGATGCGGGCGCCGACGTGAGCATCGCGACCGCCAGCCACAGCGATGCCCACGGACGCCTGCAGGCGCCGGAAGAGAGAAGGCTCATGCGGTTCTCCGGGAGGGGTCGAGGGCGGTAGCGGTCAGGCCGTCGCTGGATGGGACGGATTCATCGCGAGTGCGGTCTCGCGTGTTGGCACCAGTAGCCAGAGACTGCCCAGCGCCGGCAAGCCGATCAGCCCGCATGCCGCGACCCAGCCCCAGCGCGCGGCCGGCGAGAGCCCGGTCAGCGAGGTCCGCCAGAACGCTGCGACCAGCGACAGCAGCGACAGCACGCCTGCCAGCCAGGCCATCGACATCGGACGTGGCGCGGGATGGACGACATCGAGCGGCAGCGGCGGCGAGAACAGGTCGCGCGCTGCCGTTTCGATCATCGACAGGAKCGGAGAAGGCCACCAGTCGCGGTAGCGGTAGACAGGCGGATAGTCGAAGGCCAGCGCCCGGCGATGCACCGTTTCGATACGGCCATCGTCGTGCGTGCGCAGCGTGATCTGCACGGGCGCGGCGCCATCGGCGTGCGACTTCGCCGAGAAGGCGAGCGAGATGAGGTGGCCATCGACCAGTTCGATCATGTCCAGATTGCGCAGGTCGCCCATCGCGCCCGGCAACGGCACGCGTAACCGGGGCGATACCACGGCATCGTCTTCCACCAGCGGGCGTCCGTCGTAGAAGTACAGTGCGCGATCGCTGAGCATGCCCACGCCCTGCCCCAGCGGTCCGCCCCCCATCAGTGCTTCGCCCGTCCTCACGCGCAGGCGCGGCACCACTTGGCGTTGCTGGCTCCTGTACTGGTACAGAGTGTCGCCGCCGACCAGCACCGCATCCCCGGGGTTCATGCCCGGCAACCCGTCACCGGGCAGTACCACGGCAGGAAACGGCGCGTGCGACGGACCCACGCCCAGCGTGCCCACCGCCTGATTGTCGGCAAGACGATAGCCCTGCAGGCGCATGTCGTCGTGGCTGAACACCCAACGTTCGCGGCGCTCTCCGTCGTCGAACTCCATCGGGCGGAAATTGGCCAGTTCCTGGCGTTGCGGCAGCTTGGGCACCTGCACGCCCAGCCCCTCGGGATCGGACAGGCGAATCTGTTCCCGCAGCAACGCGGCATCGGGATGCTGGCTGCCGCGCAGGCCCGCGATCATGCGGTCCCTTGCATCCATCTTTTCCACTTCGTTGTGCCCGCCAGGGGGTGGCGCCGGGGTATTGTTCGGATGGCTGCCCTGCATGACCCACAGCATCTCGATGCAGAACAGCAGTACGAGGAGCGCAAGGTGCAAGGCCACTTGCAACGGCAACGCGACAGCGGCGGTCGCCAGCAGGTGGCGCGGAGGCGAATCCAGGTCGGCGGCGAAGGCGACGCGCAACAGCAGCGCCAGCCAGGCCASTACGACCAGTTCGACCGCGATCATCGCCGGCCCATATGCACGGCTGACCAACAGCCAGACCAACAGCGCCAGTGCCGCGCCGGACCAGCGCCAGCCGCGCAGGCCGCAGAACGCACCTGCAAGGTAGGCGGTGGTGGCGATCAGCCAGCCCGAAAGGGGCAGCAGCCAGTGGCGCGCATCGACGACGCGCGGCGTCAGGGTCTCCTGCCAGGCTGCGATGGCCAGCAGCGGGAGCGCCACGGCGACTGCCAGCAGCACCGACGCCGACGCCGACAGCGCGAGGGCGATGCGACCGGGCGGCATCGGCCTGTGCAGCAGGCTCACCCATTGGCTGGGCTTGCGGTAACTGCCCATCTGGTACAGACCGAGCAACAGACCGCACAAGGCGTACACGCCGCCGATCACACGATGCACGAGCAGCGGTTGCTGGCCCAGATCGACCACGCGTGCCATGAAGGCCAGGGCCAGCACGTGCACCACCGCCGCGAGTACCGCCCAGGCGCGGAAACGGACGAGCTCGCTCCTGAAGAAATCGAACATGGGCATCTCCTCAGGCGGCCGCGGGGGCGGCGTGGTTCTTGGCCAGGAAACCGTTGACCGCACGGTCCAGGCTCACCGGCATGCACTGGAGCGAGCGCGCTCCCTGCGCCCGCAGGAAGTCGGCGAAGCCTTCGTCCTGGTCCAGCACGAGGTAGTGGTGCAGGCCATCCAGGCGTTGCACTTCAAGCAGGCCGGGCACGGTGCGCGGGTCCGGACCCTTGAACGGAACGTCGGCGATCCATAGCGACACCCGCGCCGTGAAGTCTTCGGGCGCGGACATGTGCTTCAGCTGCCCGCGCTCGAGGATGATGAGGTTGTCGGCGACGCGCTCGATCTCCTCCATCTGGTGCGAGCAGTACACCACCGTGCAGTGTTCGGCGGCGGTGCTGTACAACAGCGACTCGAGGAATGCGCGCTTGGCCACCACGTCAAGCCCCAGCGTCGGCTCGTCCAGCACCAGCAGTTCGGGCGATTGCGCGAGCGCCAGCGCCAAGTTGAATCCCGCGCGCTCACCACGCGAGAGCTGCGACACCTTCTGGCGCGGCAGCACGTGGTAGTGGCCGATGACATCGTCGTACGCCCGTGCATTCCAGCGTGGGTACTGGTGCTGCTGCATGGCGCGCACCTGATCGACCCGCATCCATCCCGGCAGCGTGTGTTCTTCGTTGACGAACCCGATGCGGCTGCGGTCGTCGGGCCGCAGGCACTGGCTGTCGCGGCCGAGGATGCGCGCCGCCCCCGACGACGGTGGCAGGAAGCCGAGGAGGATGCGAAAAAGCGTGGACTTGCCGGCGCCGTTGGCACCGACGATCGCATGGATGCGTCCGCGCGGCACCGCCAGGTCCAGGTGGTCCAGCGCCAGCTTGCGGCCGTAGCGGCGGGTCAGCGCGCGAGTTTCGATGACGTAGTCGTCGGACATGGATGCGCGTCCTGCTCAGGCGGTGCGGCGCGGCGACCATCGCCGCAATTCGTGCGAGACGCGGGCTTGCACGTCGTCGGGGGGGAAATCCAGCGGGATAACGTCGTTGACGAAGCGTCCGATGGCATCGTCCAGGCGTCGTTCGCGTTCGGCATCGGACAGGCGCTGGCGTGGCGCCGCCACGTACAGCCCCATGCCCTGGCGCGACGCCAGCCAGCCCTCCGTGGTCAATTCCGCATAAGCCTTGGCCACGGTGTTCGGATTTATCGTCAGTTGCTGGGCCAGGCCGCGCACGCTGGGCAACTGGTCGCCGTGCTTCAACTCACCGGCGGCGATCTTCAGCCGAATGCCGTCGATGATCTGGCGGACGATCGGCCGCGCGTCGCCGGTGGCGATCTGCAACATCAGGGGAGTGGTACGGGCCATGGCGGGATTCGCTCAACTGTACTAATACGAATAGTACAGTCTGCGCGATCCGGGTCAACCATGACCGATGGCATCCCCCGGCGGAAAGCCCGGTCGGCTCAGCTGCGCGCGGCGCGCAGCGCTTTCTGCTCGTCGAGGGTCAGGGCGACGTTGTTGCGCAGGTAGGCGGGTTCGACATGTTCCGGCGCGATCCCCTCGCCACGCATGAAGGCATCCGCCGCCAGCTTCGCAAGATCCGACGCATGCGGCAGCGCATGCGCATCGATGCGGGCGAAACGCGTCTCCAGTCGGGCGGCGAGCACGCCCCCGGAGGCCGCGAAGCCGGTCCCCACGCCGACCCAGCCACGCGCGTCGCCGGCCAGCACGTAGTCCGCGGGCGCGACCACCGCTTCGCCGGACGTCGCCTCGAGGCGATCGCCACGGTGCACGAACGTGCCGGTGTAGATCTCGCCCATGCGCGCGTCGATGGCGGCGAGGATGGCGCGCGGCGCGGCGACGTCGCAGCCGCCCTCGCCCGCGCTCACCGGCGGCGGCGGCACCTGCGCCGCGAGCACGGCGAGCGTAGACACCGGTACCAGCGGCCGATCCAGCGCCAGCGCGATGCCCTGCGCCAGCGCGATGGCCAGGCGCACTCCGGTGAAGGCACCGGGGCCGCGACTCAGGGCGATCGCATCGAGCTGGCTGCGCGCCAGGCCGGCCTCGGCGAGCAAGGCTTCCGCCCAGGGCAAGGCGAGTTCGGCATGGCGGCGCGGCGCGACGTCGAAGCGCTCGCGCACCTCGCCATCGACGTAGACGGCGATGGAACAGGCTTCGGTAGAGGTTTCGAAGGCGAGCAGCTTCATGGGGCGTGCGCAAGGAGCGAAGCGGTTAGCTTAAACGCGGCAGGGCCGCGATCAGAAGCGTGCATCGGCGAACCAGTCGTCCGCGTCGCCGGCGGGCACCGCTGGCGGCGCGGCTTCCTCGATCTCGGCACCGAAGAAGCGCTGGACGTCCTGCACGCGCTGGGTTCGACGGAACGGGGGCAGCGAATCGAGGAAGACGCGCCCGTAGGGTTTGCCGGTCAGGCGCGGATCGCAGAGCACCAGCACGCCGCGGTCGGTTTCGCTGCGGATCAGCCGGCCCACCGCCTGTTTCAGCGCGATGACCGCCTGCGGCAACTGTTCATCGCGGAAAGGATTGCCGCCGGCACGGCGTACCGCTTCAAGGCGCGCCTCGAACACCGGATCGTCGGGCGCGGCGAACGGCAGCTTGTCCACCACCACCACGCTCAACGCGTCGCCGACCACGTCAACGCCCTCGCGGAAACTCGCCGCGCCCAGCAGCACGCCGTTTCCCGATTCGCGGAAGCGCTCCAGCAGGGTGCCGCGCGGCGCCTCGCCCTGCACGAACAGCGGCCACGGCCCGCCCCGCAGCGCGTCGGCGGCTTCGCGCAGCGCGCGATGCGATGCGAACAACAGGAATGCGCGCCCCTGCGAGGAGACCAGCACCGGTCGCAATGCCGCGATCAGCGCCGCGCCGTAACCGGGCGCATTCGGATCCGGCAATCCGGTGGGCAGGTAGCACAACGCCTGCTGCGGCCAGTCGAACGGGCTCGGCTGCAGCAGCGTCGGCGGATCGTCCAGTCCCAGCCGCACGGCGAGATGGTCGAAGCGCCCCCCGACCGCCAGCGTGGCGGAGGTGAACACCCACGCGGCGCGCGATTGCTCGCGGTGCTGGCGCAAGGGCCCGGATACGTCCAGCGGGGTGCGCTGGCAGCGGAAGGCGCGTGGCGTCAGTTCGTACCAGAGTACGTCGCCGGCGCCCTCGTCCGGGCTGGGATCATCGTCGAATGCCCCCTTGCGCGACGGCGCCTGGTACCAGCGCGAGAGCCGCGTGCCGAACTCCTTCGCCCGTGCGGCGCAGGCCTCCAGCCCCAGCGATGCTTCGGCCAGCGGCGCGAGCGCCGCCGACAGTTCCTCGAGCGCAGCGGACAGCACCTCGAAGCCGGCCGCCACCTCCGGCTTGGCCAGCAGGCGTTCGCGTGTCCCGCGTGCCGGCAGGCCTTCCATCGCCGCGCGCAGTTCGCGCAGCGCCTGCTCCAGCGCGCGCACCGGCGGTTGCAGGGCGGACAGCGCACCGGCGGCATCCTTGGATTCGGCCAGGCAGTCGCGCGCCAGCTCCTGCAACGGGCGCATGCCGAAACCTTCCCCGAAGAAGTTGGCCGCCAGTTCCGGCAGCTGGTGCGCTTCGTCGATGACGAACGCCTGCGCACCCGGCAGGATCTCGCCGAACCCCTCCTGCTTCAGCGCCAGGTCGGCGAGCAGCAGGTGGTGGTTGACGACCACGATGTCCGCGGTTTGCGCGCGCTGGCGTGCCTGCACCACGAAGCAGTCGTCCCAGAACGGACACTCGCTGCCCAGGCAGTTGTCGATGGTGGAGGTGACCAGCGGCAGCAGCGGCGAGTCGTCGGGCAGCGCCGCCAGCTCCGCCATGTCGCCGAGCTTGGTGCGCCCACCCCAGGCGACGATGCGCTGGAACTGGTCCACGTGCTCGCGGCTGGTGAACGTGGTCCGCAGCGCCTGCGGATCACCCTTGGCCTGGTTGAGCCGGTAGCGGCACAGGTAGTTGCTGCGCCCCTTGAGCAGCGCCGACTTCAGCCCGGCCACGCCGAGCGCATCGCGCACGCGCGGCAGGTCGCGGTGGTACAGCTGGTCCTGCAGCGCACGAGTGCCGGTGGACACGATGGTCTTCAGTCCGGACAACAGCGCAGGCACCAGGTACGCGAACGTCTTGCCGGTGCCCGTACCCGCCTCCGCCAGCAGCACGTCGCGCGCGTCGAAGGCGTCGGCGATCGCCGCCGTCAGTCGCTGCTGGGCGTCACGGGGCGCAAAGGCGTCGAGTCGTTCCGCCAGGGCGCCGCCCTCACTGAGGGCGTCGCGGCTGGCCTGGGCTAGCTGGGACATCGGGAAAGCGAAAGCGGCGTATGGAGGCAAGGGTACCGCGTCGCGACTGACGCGGCGCCCTTCACATGCGCTCGATCACCGGCACGGTGCAGGCATCACGCCGGCTTTCGGCCTCGGTGATCGAGGCCTGCAGGGTGGCCGCGCGTGCCGCGTGCTGCGCGGCATCCTCGGGCGTGTGGCGCACCGGCAGCGCGGGCTGCACGGCCTGTTCATGCTGCCGCACCTGGCGCACGGTTTCCCAGTGCTGCCGGCACAGCGGACCGACCTGCGAACCCAGCTGGAAGGCACGCTGCGCCAACGTGTCGGCACGGGCGTAGTCGCCCTGCAACAGCGCCACTTCGGCACGCTCCTGCAGGACGGCGGGATCTTCGGGCACGAGCAACAGGGCCTGGTTCAATGCGTCGGCCGCGGCGGCGGCGTTGCGCGCGGCAAGCGCTTGCTGCGCGCGCTCACGCAGGTCTTCGACCTGCGGATCACGCAGCGGCTGCACCGCCAGTTCGCGGTCGTCATCGCCCGCTGCAGCACGGATGGCGGCGACGCGCTGCTCGGGGGTCAGGGGATCGCGCGCGGCGGGCGCTTCCGGCGCGGGCGCCGAGGCGCAGCCGGCGAGGAACACCAGGAACAAGGGAAATGCAGGCTTCGTCATCACGGTTGCGGCGGCGGCGTCTCTTGAGGGGGCGGTGCTTCGTCTTTCTTGCGGTCCAGGCCGAACCAGCTGCGCCACCCGCCGCCTTCCGACTCTTCGCCCTCCATCACCGGCTCTTCGACCACGCAGGCGGCATACGCGGGCGCGAAGCCGGAGACGAACGGGAGTTGGCGCGCTTCCGGGCAGCTCGCGTCGGTGCTGTTGGAGCCGACCACCCACTGCCAGTCCAGGCCCTTGTCCGACACCTTGAGCGGTGCGCTCGGCAGGCGCGAGAACAGGCCCGACCATACGCGCATCGCACCGGTGCCGCCGTAGAGGCCGGTCTGTTCGTTCTGGTCGTTGCCCATCCACACCACGGCCAGGTGATCGCCCGTATAGCCGGCATACCAGCTGTCGCGGCCGTCGTTGCTGGTGCCGGTCTTGCCGGCGGACTGCAGCCGGCCCAGACCGTCGCCGATCAGCTGGCGACCGGTACCGTTGGACACCACCTGCTGCAACGCCACCGTGATCAGGTTGGCGGCGATGGAGTCGCCCTCCTGCGCCGGTGCCGGCGTCTTGTCGTAGCGCTTGAGCAGCTTGCCGTCGGGATCGAGGACGCCGCGCACCGCATGCAGCGGCTGGATTTCGCCACCGGAGGCGAGGAACTGGTACAGCTGCGCCATCGCGTACGGGCTCTGGTCCGTCGCGCCCAGGATCAGGGCCGGATTCGGCTCCGCCTGGATGCCGGCCAGCACGCGGATGAGCTGCGCCAGGCGGTCCGGTTCGACCTTCATGCCCACCCGCACGGTGGCCTGGTTGTACGACCGCGCCAGGGCATCGACCAGGCGAACCGTGCCATGGCTGCGACGGTCGGAATTGGCCGGCGTCCAGCGGCGGCCCTTGCCCAGCTGCACGGTCACCGGCGAATCGTCGACCCACGACGCCAGCGAGTACTGGTCGGGCTGGGCCAACGCGAGCAGGTAGACGAAGGGCTTGAGCAGCGAACCCACCGGACGCTGCGCCTCCACCGCGCGGTTGAATCCGATCTCCGACACATTGCGGCTGCCGACCACGGCCAGCACGTCGCCGTCGTGCACGTCCGTCACCACCATCCCGGCCTGTAGCGGCGGTCGGCGCTTGTTCTCGAGCGCCTTGATCGTGCGCATCACCGACGCTTCCGCGTACGCCTGCGCCGACGGCGACATGCCGGTGAGCACGCTCAAGCCCGCGCCCTGCAATGCGCTTTCGGGGTAGTCACGCGCCAGCTGGCGGCGCACCAGATCCACATAGGCGGGGAAGCGATTGGCGGCAGCCATGCCCGGCGTCTTGGTGACGCCCAGCGGCGCGGTGCGCGCGCGCTTGTATTCGGCATCGTCGATGAGGCCCGTCTCGTGCAGCTTGGAGAGCACGTAGTCGCGACGTTGCGTGGCGCGCTCGGGATTGCGGCGCGGGTTGTACCAGGACGGCCCCTTCACCAGTCCTATCAGCAGCGCCACCTGTTCGGTGGTCAGGCTGTCGAGGTCGCGACCGAACCAGAATTCGGCGCCGGCCGCGACCCCGTGGATAGCCTGGCTGCCGCGTTGTCCCAGGTCCACCTGGTTGAAATACGCCTCCAGGATCGTGCGCTTGTCATAGCGCGCTTCCAGGATCAACGCGTACAGGATCTCGTTGAACTTGCGCGTCGCAGTCTGTTCCTTGCCGATGCCGAGCAGGCCGCTGCGCGCGAGCTGCTGGGTCAGCGTGCTGGCGCCCTGCTTCGTATCGCCGCCCGACCGCACCAGCAGCCATGCCGCTCGCACCATGCCGGACAGGTCGACGCCGTGGTGATCCTTGAAATCGCGGTCCTCGACCGCCTGCAGCCCGGTCACCAGCAGTTCGGGCACTTCCTCCAGCCGCACGAGGCGGCGTTCTTCCTGTTTCTGTCCGTACAGCGTGGCGATGCGCGCCGGATCCAGCCGCGCCGCCTTGAGGTTCTGCTTGCGCGCGAGGTCGCGCACCACTGCGATGCGCCCATTGGACAGGCTGACCTGCACGCGGCGCGGCGCCACCCGACCGTCCACGTCGATGTAGCCGCGGCTGGAAATGGTGAAGCGACCTCCATCGCGCGCGTAGGTACCCGGGCTCTCGCCGGTGCCGTCGTCGCGATACGACGCCGCATCGAGTTCCGTCTTCAGCGTCTGCGCATCCATCGCCAGGCCCGGCGCGACCTGCAGCGGACGCGCGTACACGCGGGTCGGGATCTGCCAGCGCAGTTCGCCGAAGCGCTCGCTGACCTGGTGGTTGAGGTACAGCGTGTAGGGGATCAGGAAACCCAGGCCCAGGCCAACCAGGGCGAGGCCCCATGTCAGCAGGCGTTGCCGCCAGCCGGGCCCATCGCCGTCGTCGATGTCGTCTTCGTCCAGCGCTTCGTCGTCGTAGTCGTTGCGGGCCACAGGGGATGCGACAATGGGAATTCGGGCGAGTCTAGCGCAGCCACCGAGGGTGCGCCCGGCCCGCTTCCCCCCTGCTCAGCTGGAGTTGCAACGGAATGTCGATGTCGTGGGCCGACGTGCGCTTCATGCTGGAACGCGCGCGTGGCCTGGTCCGGCGCGGTCTTGCCAGCCTGCGCACGCGTGGCCTGGGACCCACCTGGGCGCGCGTGCGACGGCAGTTCGCGCGCCACGTCCCGCCGATCTCCACCCCGCTCTACCTCCCCGCCGACCTACCCTTCGCGCCGTTCGCCGTGCCGGCCGGCCAAGCGCCGCGCGCCAGCATCATCATCCCCGTCTACAACCAGGCGGCCTGCACGCTGGCCTGCCTGCGCGCGCTGGCGGACCATCCGCCGGCCGCATCCTGCGAGATCATCGTGGTGGACGACGGTTCCACCGACGATACGGGCGAATGGATGCCGCAGGTCGCCGGCCTGCGCTACCACCGCCGCACCACCAATGGCGGCTTCATCGCGGCGTGCAACGATGGCGCCGCGCTGGCCACGGGCGATTGCCTGGTGTTCCTCAACAACGACACCGTGCCGCAGCCGGGATGGCTGGATGCGCTGCTCGCCACATTCGACACGCAGGCGGGCATCGGCCTGGTGGGCGCGCAGCTGGTGTATCCGGACGGACGCCTGCAGGAAGCCGGCGGCGTCGTGTTCGACGATGGATCGGCCTGGAACTATGGCCGCTTCGACTCTCCCGACGATCCGCGCTATGCGAGCCTGCGCGACGCGGACTACTGCTCCGGTGCCGCCATCGCGATTCCCGCGCGACTGTTCCACGCGCTCGGCGGATTCGACACGCGCTATTCGCCGGCCTATTACGAGGACACCGACCTCGCCTTCGCCGTGCGCGCGTACGGCCTGCGCGTCGTCTGCCAGCCCGCGTCGCGGGTCGTCCATCTGGAGGGCGTCACCTCCGGCACGGAC